>JAFECN010000243.1 GCA_018242145.1 Pseudomonadota bacterium | reverse complement strand
CAAAAGCGGCTGGTGAACTACTGGAGCAAATACGGCTTTAAGCCCTTGCGCGCCGACAAGCCCTTCACGTTTTCCGATCACGAATATCTGGAAGTGCTGATCGAATTCGAAAAGCACCCGGACGCGATCAACCTCTACAGCGATCCCTATGTCGCGATGCGCCCGGAAGGCGCTTGGGACGAGCCGGGGATTCTCGACAAGTCTGCAGAGCGCAAGCCGACCAACCCGCATTAGCCGGGAAGGTCATCCATCTGCGGGATGTCTTCCAGTTGGCTGTCCCACGGCGCGCGGCTGGTGCAGCAGATATGTGCGTTCGGCCGCATGTCTATCGGGCTGTCGAGGCTTCCGGCCGGAACGACCAGCAGCGCACCGTTCATCTGAACGCGGGGAAGCGCTGCACCGCATTCCACACAGAAGCTTTTCTCGTGGCGCGTATCCGGCACGCGATAGGTTCTGACGTTGTCCTGTCCAGACAGCCACGCGATTTTCGCCGTGGCGGAAAACAGGTTGGCGCCATGCGCCGATCCGGTGTCCTTGCGGCAGCGGGAGCAGTGGCAGAGGAAGAACGCTTCGAACGAACCGGAGATTTCAAACCTGACGGCGCTGCATTGGCAGGAACCGGTTGTTTTCTGTGTCATGGATTGCCCGGTTAAATCTTGAACGCGGCCAGCCGCGCGTAATGCGGGCGCGCCTGGTCAGCGATGCGTTGCAGGTCGTCGGAAAGTTTCAGCGCCTCGCGGCCGTCGGGTTTTGCGAAGCCGGTGGATTTTTCCACGGCGTCGTACCAGGCGGGCGCCCAGACGCCATCGCTGTCTCTACGGCCCGCGGCCCAGGCGAGCATCTTCTCCGAGAACGGTATGGTGAGGGCGTTGCACAGTTTCGTCAACGTGCCGCGCGGATCGGCGAGGACGTCCTTGCCTTCGACCACCGGCGGCGCACGGCCGAGACGGTCGGCCTCCTGCTCGAACAATTCGCGCTGCTGCACGAAACCGATGTCCATGAGCGAGGCCTCGCCGCGCTTCTGCATGTAGGACGCGAGCACCTCTTCCGGCGCGCGGATGAGAAAGGCGTTGCGCATGTTGGCGATCCAGTCGCGGCCGAACTGCGGCAGCATGTGATGGGTCATGTGCTTCTGGTACCAGACCGGCCGGTTCTTCGGCGCGGGGCCGTGCAGGTCTTTCACCACGTCGCGCCAATCGTTCGGCTGCGAAGCGAGCACATCCTGCTGCATCGGGTGAATCGAACCGCTGGTTGAGAGATAGGCGGCGTAGAATGGCTCGTCGCTCACCGCGCAATCGTCGCGGTTCTCGAAGCTGCGCATCATCGCGGTGGAGATATTGCGCGGACCGGACCACATGGCGATGCGGATGGTCACATCGCCCTCCCCTTGTGGGTGGAGACCGCAACAGCGGGCGACCGCCGACAAAATTCAAGCGTAGCGCAGAATTTTTCGGGGAGGGGGTGGAGCGTGACGCTTTCCCCCGCCCCGAAAAACGCTTCGCGTTTATTCGACCCTCCCACAAGGGGAGGGTGATTATTGTGCCGCATCATCGTCTTTCAGTTTTGCATACAAATCCCGCAGCCGCTTCGTCATCGGGCCGGGCAGCGCGGCGGGCAGCAGGCGGCCGTCGATCTCGCGCACGGGTGTGAGGCCGCCAAAGGTGCCGGTGACGAAGGCTTCTTCCGCTTCGGCAAGATCCTTCAACGGGAAATTGGCAAGCTTGATCGGAATCTTGTTGGCGCGGCACAGCGCGATGACATTGTCGCGCGTGATGCCGTTGAAGCAGAATTCGCCGGTGGAGGTGCGTACTTCGCCGTTCACCACCCAGAAGAAATTGGTCGCGTTGCAGCTTGCGACATAACCCTGCGGGTCGAGCATGATCGCTTCGTCCGCGCCGGTGTCGATCACGTCGATCATCGCGAGGATGAAATTGAGGCGACTGTGCGAATTGATCCGCATGTTGAACATATCAGGCGGCGTGGTGCGGATGCGCGAGGTGGCGAGCTTCAGCCCGTTGGTGACAATGGCGGGCGACGGCTCCTTATAGTCGGCCAGCACCACCACGGTCGGCTTGCCGAGCGCATTGCGCGGGTCCTGGTTGATCGTTTTCTTCGGGCCGCGCGTGATCATCAGGCGGATATGGACGCCGGTTTCCATCCTGTTGGTCTCGACGGTTTTCTTCAGCGCCGCAACGATGCCTTCGCGCGGGCCGATATCGAGCATGATGGCTTTGGCGCCGGCGTAGAGCCGGTCCAGATGCGCGTCGAGGAAGAGGAATTTGCCCATGTGCAGGCGCACGCCCTCCCACACGCCGTCGCCCATGCCGAAGCCGGCGTCGAACACCGAGACCTTCGCCTCGCTGCGCGGCACCATCTCGCCGTTCAGATATAGGAGAGCGTTCTCGTTGCGCGGATCGGGCGCGTAGTCCTGGCTGCCTGGCATGATGCGATACACAGCATCGAATCCCGCCACTTGCAAGACGCGCGGGAAAAACGGGAAATACGGGAATGTCGCAAAGCACCATGACCGCGCAGGGCGCGATGGACGCCGAACGCCCGAGTGCGGGCGCGTCGGAGAGATACGCACCCGGCCCCGCCTATCATCGCTACCTGATCGGGCTGGTGCTGGCCAATATCGCGATCAACGCGGTGTGGGGCATGTGCGGCATTCTCATTCCCAACCAGATTCAGATGCTGGAGAGCGCGCGCTGGTTCACCGGCGCCGATGCCGGCGTGAACATCCAGCAGCTTTCGCTCCTGCAGCAGCACATCGCGGCGGGCGCGGCGACCGCCGAGCAGACACGGCTGCTCGCGATCCTCGCGCAGTTCAATGCATCGAAGGCATCCGCGCTCGCCATGGTGACCGCCATCGGCGTGGCGGTGACGATGCTCGCGCAACCGCTCATCGGCGTGGTGTCGGACCGCACGCGCAATCGGCTGGGGCGGCGCGCGCCGTGGATATTGTTCGGTGCGCTGGCAGGCGGCGCGGTGTTCGCATTGCTTCCCTTCGCGCCGAGCGTTGTCATCGTCGGGCTGCTCTACACGGTGGGACAACTCCTGATCAACGTCGCCCAGTCGCCGGTTGCCGCCACACTGGCGGACCGCGTTCAGGAGCGGTATCTGG
Organism: Pseudomonadota bacterium; assembly: GCA_018242145.1. GTDB lineage: Bacteria > Pseudomonadota > Alphaproteobacteria > Micropepsales > Micropepsaceae > Rhizomicrobium. The sequence continues at coordinate 5,165 of JAFECN010000243.1, read as the reverse complement.
CACGGCGTCGTCGCTGGGCGGGTTCGGCGGCTTTGTCGGAATCATTGGCGGTGCGGTGTTCACGGGCGCGATGTTCGCGTCGCTCGGGCTCTGGATCTATGCGATCGTCGCGGCCTTCGTCGCCGCGACCTGCGCGCTGTTCGTGCTCATCGCGCCGGACCGGTCGTCGAAAGATCTTGTCATAGAGCCGTTCCGCTGGCGGGAATTTCTCCTCGGCTTCACCATCGCGCTGCGCTCGGCCGATTTCCGCTGGGTGTGGATTGCGCGCGTGCTGCTCACCTTCGGCATGAGCTGTTCGCTGACGCTGGGCATCTACATGATGCAAAGCTATATCCATCCGGCACTCAGCGCTGCGGAGGCGACGCTGCTCGCGCCGAAGCTTTATCTCGCCGCCGCGCCGCTCAGCATGCTGTCGACGATCCTGGCCGGGCGGCTTTCGGACAGGATCGGACGGCGCAAACCGTTCGTCATCGCATCGTCGCTGATCCTGGCGGCGTCCTTCGTCATCCCGATCGTTTCGCCGACGCTTCCGGCCCTGTTCGTGCAGGCCGCGGTCTCGGGACTCGCCTATGGCATCTTCATTCCGATCGATCAGGCGCTGTTCATCGACGTTCTTCCCGATGCGAAGAGCGCCGGCCGCGACCTTGGCGTCGCGCAGTTGGGATTCAATCTGGGACAGGCGATCGGCCCTATCGCCGCGGGCATCGTGGTGAGCATGACCGGCGGATATCTGGGCGTGTGGGTGACGGGCATCGTGGTCGTCGCACTCGCCGCCCTCGCGATACTTCCGGTGAAGGGCGCGCGCTAAAACCACCTCCCCTTGAGGGAGCGTCGGAGAGGTTCATAGCGACAGCGTATGAACGCGATCCGGGGAGGGATGCGCGTCAGTGCCATGACCCCTCCCCGAAATTTGCTACGCAAATTATCGACCCTCCCTCAAGGGGAGGGTGGTTTGAGCTTCTTCCTTTGCTGAATTGCAGTCTCCAGCGCGTTCAGGAAATTCGAGCGATCCTGCTTCGTGAATCCGGCGTTGAAGGTCTGCATGCCGGTTTCGCGCAAATGGCGGTTGAGATCGCGCATGGCGAGCGCGTTCCCGATCCCGGCTTCGGTGAAGGGTTTGCCGTCGTGGCGCAGCACTGTCGCGCCTTTTTTCAGGCAGCGCGCGGCGAGCGGGATGTCGGCGGTGATGCAGATATCGGCCTGCGTGATGTGCTCGGCGATCCAGTCATCGGCGGCGTCCGCGCCTTCGGGAACGACCACCGTCTGGATCAGCGGGTTCCGGCTCGGGCGGATGCCGCCATTGCTGACGATGTGCACGGTGAGCTTGTGGCGCTCGGCCACGCGCTCCACTTCGGCTTTCACCGGGCAGGCATCGGCATCGACATAGAGTTCGATCACGCGAATTGTCATGGCCCACCGAGTGTGGGCCATCCAGGTGCAGCGCGCAAAATTGTCGACGAAGACGCTGTGTCACCTGGGTGGCCCGCTTTTGCGGGCCATGACACGTCGCAGGCTCTAAAGCGCGGCCTTGCGCTTGCACAGGGCGAGAAGTGCGGGACGGTCCAGCACATGCAGGCCGGTGTGGTTGAGTTCCACCCATTTCTCCTTGCGCCATTTGGCGAGCTTGCGGTTCACCGCCTCGCGCGTGGCGCCGACGAGATGGGCGAGATCGGACTGGTTGTAGATGATCCGGCCAGTGGCACCCTCTTCCAGAAGCAAGCGCGCCAGGCGCTTGCCCAGATCCATGGAGGAGTTGCGCTCGACCAGCGAGTCCGTATCGCGGATGCGGCGGGCAAAGAGGCTCAAGAGCGCCAGCGCCGATTCCGGCTCCTCGATCAGCGCGTCATGCACCAGCTTGCCTTCGACGCGCCACAGCTCCGTCTTGCGCGTGGCATGCGCGTCGGCGGAGCGCGGCACGCCGTCGAGCACGCCCATCTCGCCGACCACCGTGCCCGCGCCGAGCCGCGCGATGAACACCGAGCGGCCGTCGGGTCCTTCGATCGTCACTTCGATTTCGCCGCTGATGATCGCGTAAGCGGCATCGGCCATGTCTCCGCGCGCGAACAGCTTGTCGCCTCTGGCGAGCTGCACCGACGCACCGCTCTGCACCAGAAGCTTGCGCCGCGTGGGCGAAAGCACCGCGAAAACCGCGTTGCGTGCGAGCGTGTCGCCCGCTTCCTTGGCTGTCATGAAATCCCCGAACCTCTTCTTTGAGGCCTGCCCCGCTTTACCCTGACAATCGCCAATACGGTAAAAAAGCCAAGGAGATCAACGACGCCAGCGCCCTGGCCTCGCGTGGCTGCCCTGCACATGATCACACAAAGCGTGACCGGACCTCAATTCTTGCGGCGCCTTCCCAAGCTGCTGTATTCACAAAGAAATCGCGAATCCTTGTCTTGAGTCTCTCCAATCCGAATCACGAAAACGCCCGAAAACAGGGCCTTGCGGGTGTGATCGCCTTCTATTGACCCTTTGACTTACCGCGCACATCTTCCGCGCCGTGATTAACTGCCTTTGGGGGCGATATGGCTAACAGCAAACGTAAAATCTGGATTGGCGCTTCGGTGCTGGCTCTTGCCGCGGCGGGCGTTCTTTATGCGGGCGGCATCGTGCCGCCGAAGGGTGAGACCGCCGGCACGATCGCGCCGGCCGATCGCTATCAGGACTCGCAGGTTTCTTCGAGCGACGTGAAGACGGGCGATCAGTCCACCGCGAAGATGATGCAGACGGACTCTTTCCAGGGTTCGACGAACAGCACGGCGGCGCAGCAGGCCCAGGCCGATGCGCAGGCGCAGGCAAATTCGTCGGCCAACAGCGCGGCGCGCGCTGCGGCGGCGGGCGCGGCGATGAGCGCCGCGAAGTCCGCGGCGGACTCGGCTGCGAAGGCAGCGGCGGACAGCGCGGCGAAATCCGCTGCGGCCAGCGCGGCGAATCTGGCAGCCCTGAGCGCGGCGCGTTCGGCGGCTGACTCGGCGGCGAAATCCGCTGCCGACTCCGCTGCGAAAGCTGCTGCGGCGTCTTCTGCCAAGGCCGCTGCCGACAGCGCCGCGAAGGCGGCTGCCGACAGTGCGGCCAAGGCTGCGGCGGACAGCGCGGCGAAGGCATCGGCGGCTTCGGCGGCCAAGGCTGCCGCCAACAGCGCCGCTAAGGCTGCTGCCGACTCAGCTGCCAAGGCGGCGGCGGCATCTGCTGCCAAGGCTGCGGCGGATAGCGCGGCGAAGTCTGCTGCGTCCAGCGCCGCGAAGGCTGCTGCCGCTTCGGCGGCCAAGGCGGCTGCCGACAGCGCCGCGAAAGCGGCTGCGGACTCCGCTGCCAAGGCGGCTGCGGCTTCGGCGGCAAAAGCTGCTGCGGACAGCGCGGCGAAGGCTGCGGCTGACAGCGCTGCGAAAGCGGCGGCGGCTTCGGCGGCCAAGGCTTCGGCGGCGTCTGCTGCCAAGGCTGCTGCCGACAGCGCCGCGAAGGCTGCGGCTGACTCGGCTGCCAAGGCGGCTGCGGCTTCGGCGGCGAAAGCCGCTGCGGCGTCTGCCGCGAAATCGGCTGCGGCATCTGCCGCTCGGTCGGCAGCGTCCAGCGCGGCGAAGTCCGCCGCGTCTTCGGCTGCGAAATCGGCGGCCGACAGCGCGGCCAAGTCCGCGGCAAGCTCGGCGGCGCACTAAGCCGGATAGCCCGGCTCTTCGGCCGGAAAGCGTTAACAGGAACAGCCGCCGGACATCCTCCGGCGGCTGTTTTTTTAGCACCCAAGCTGCCAAGGTGACGGCGGGGCATACGCTTGGGGCAGCTTTTGGCGGGGCATCGTGTTGCAGCGGCCTTTGGGCTGGCGGGCCTTCTTTTTTGCGCCGCATCGGCGGCGAAGGCCGACGACGATTATCTGAAACAGATGCAGACCGACGATCTGCGGCTGGTCTATTACGATCCGATCCAGACCTATCTCACGCCCTATGTCGGCAAGGCGTATGAGAACTCCTTCGCCTTCCAGCGCCGCTTGTTCGACTGGAAGGCGTGGGACAAGCCGGTGATCCTGCTGCAGGACCTGGCCGACAATGGCGGCGCGGCGATGCGCTCCACGCCCTTCAACGGCATCACCGTGGACGTCGCCCCGATCAACACTACCTTCGAAACGTGGACGCCGGGCGAGCGGATGTTCACGATCATGAACCACGAGATGGTACATGTCGCCACGCTCGATGTGTGGAACGACGACGACGCATTCTGGCGCCGTCTGTTCGGCGGCAAGGTGGCGCCGGACACCGCCCATCCCGAAACCATTCTCTACAACTATCTCTCGCAGCCGCGTTCCTGGGTGCCGCGCTGGTATCTGGAGGGCAGCGCCGTGTTCATGGAAACATGGATGGGCGGCGGGCTGGGCCGCGCGCAAGGCGGCTATGACGAGATGGTGTTCCGCGCCATGGTGCGCGACCACGCCCGCTTCTTCGACGCGGTGGGGCTTGAGTCCGAAGGCAATGCCGTGGACTTCCAGGTCGGCGCCAACTCCTATCTCTACGGCACGCGCTTCGATTCCTATCTCGCGCTGACCTACGGCCCCGAAAAGCTGGTCGAATGGCTGAAGCGCGGCAAGGATTCCAAGGGCTATTACATCGCGCAGTTCCAGAAGGTGTTCGGCAAGCCTTTGCCGGATGCGTGGAACGACTGGATCGCGTTCGAGCACAGATGGCAGGAGAAGAACCTCGCCGCCGTGAAGAAATATCCGGTGACGCAGGAAACCCCGGTGACGCCGACGGCGCTCGGCTCCGTCTCGCGCGCGTTCTATGACGCCAAAGGCGACCGGCTGATCGCGGGTTTCCGCAATATCGGCCAGCTTGCCAATATCGGCACGATCTCGCTGAAGGACGGCAGCGTCCACAAGCTGGCGAACCTGAAGGGGCCGATGCTCTATCGCGCCACGTCGCTCGCCTTCGATCCCGACGACCGCCTCGCCTTCTACACCGCCGACAATAACGCCATGCGCGACCTGATGCAGGTGAATGTCGATACCGGCGAAACCAAGGAGCTTATGGAAGACGCGCGCGTGGGCGAGATCGCCTACGACCCGGTGGACAAATCCATCTGGGGCGTGCGCCGCCTGAACGGGCTGGACACGCTGGTGCGCATCCGCGCCGCGCATGACGAGGCCAATCAGGTCATCACCTTCCCCTATGGCACAAGCT
>JAFECN010000242.1 GCA_018242145.1 Pseudomonadota bacterium | reverse complement strand
GGCATCGGCGATGGCGGACAGCATCGGCACCAGCCATTGCTCTTCGTCGGCCTTGGTGAAATTGCCCAGCACATGGCCGATGGTTTGCGCCGCGCCGCGCCCCACGCCGATGCGCACGCGGCGATAATCGGGCCCCAGCGTCGCGGTGATGGAGCGCAGGCCGTTGTGCCCCGCATCGCCGCCGCCGGTTTTCACCTTCAGCTTGCCGGCCGCCAGGTCGATCTCGTCCTGCATCACCACAAGCGCCTGCAGCGGCAGCTTGAAGAAGCGCATGGCGGGGCCAACGCTGTCGCCGGAAAGGTTCATGTAGGTGGAAGGCTTCAGCAGATAGACTTTGCGCTTGTTCAGCACGCCTTCGCTGATCTGCCCCTGAAAGCGCGAACGCCACGGGCTGAAATTGTAGCTCGCATGGATCGTGTCCACGGCCATGAAGCCGGCATTGTGGCGGTTGCGGGCGTATTCCGCGCCGGGAGTGCCGAGGCCTGCGATGAGTAGCGGCGTGTCGGCCAAAGCACCGGCCCTCATGGTTCGATCCACCTACGCTGAAGCTCCGGTGGACAAGTTGCTCTTCCCCAATCCGCCGAAGCCTAGGCGAAGGCGGGCAAGCTCACCATGAGGACAGTGAGGCACTCCTCATCCTGAGCTTGTCGAAGGATGAGGCTGCACGAACCCGGATTACTTCTTCGGCGCAGCCTTCGCGTCGGCAGCAGGCGCGGCACCGGCGGCCGGCGCGGCGGCTGCGGCGCCTTCGGCCGGCGCGGCTTCGGCCGGGGCGGCACCGGAGGCAGCAGCCGCAGCAGCGGCGCGCTGCTCTTCCAGAACGCTGGTCGGCGCCACGATGGAGGCGATGGTGAAGTCGCGCTCGTGGATGAGCGGCTTGCTGCCTTCCGGCAGCTTGATGCTCGAAATATGCACCGTGCCGTGAATGTCGAGGCCGGCCAGATCGGCTTCCAGCGCGTCCGGAATGCTGTCCGCCGGGCAGAGCATCAGCACTTCGTGGCGGATGATGTTCAGCACGCCGCCCTTCTTCAGGCCGGGGCTGTCCGCATGGTTCTTGAAGCGAACCGGAATCTCCAGCTTCACCTTCGCGCCTTCTTCCAGGCGCATGAAATCGACATGCACGGGCCGGTCGGTCACGGGATCGACCTGGATGGCGCGCGGGATCACGCGCTGCTTCTTGCCCTCGATATCGAGCATATAGAGCGTGGTGAGGAAGTTGCCGGTGTCGACCTGGCGCTCCAGCGTGGTGCGGTCCACCGCGAGGTTCTCCGGCTGGCTTTTGCCGCCGTAGAGAACCGCCGGGATGAAGCCCTTCTGGCGAGTCTGATAGGAGGGGCCCTTGCCGGTGCCTTTCCGGGCTTCCGCTTTCAGATCCTGCACCTGGCGCATAGTCGTAAGTCCTTGTTCTTCCAGAGATTTCTCTGGCCCCGGTCGTCCTGAAATGCCCGGAAAGGGCTGGCTTTTAGCGGAAGGGGCGAACGAAGGCAATAACCCCGCCGACACCGGCTTTTGGGCCCCTTAACCGGCGCTTAGGTACGTTTCCTTACCTTACCCTCCGTGTTTCGGGAAACCACCGGGTGCGCGCACCTTCCCTCTACCGCCGGAAGACTTCGCTCCTGTCGCGCTATGCGACCGATCTGGGCCGGCTGATCTCGCGCACCAAGGCGGAAAACGCGCTGCGCGCCGCCGCCATCGAATCCGCGCTCGCCTCCAAAGCCAAGTCCGCCTTTCTCGCCACCATGACGCATGAGCTGCGCACGCCGCTCAACGCGATCATCGGCTTTTCGGAACTGCTGGCGCAGGCCGACAAGGTCGCGATCCCGCAGGCGCAATCCGTCGAATATGCGGAGCACATCGCGCGCGCGGGCCACAATCTTCTGGGCATCGTGTCGGACGTGCTGGATGTCTCGCGCATCGAAAGCGGCGCGCTGAAGCTCGACCGCCGGGAGGCCGACCTCAACGATGTGATCGACGGCGCGGTGGAGATCGTGCGCCCCGCCATCGCGCAGAAGAATCAGATTCTGGAGGTGAAGATCGCCCCCGGTCTGCCCTATGCGGAGATCGACACCTCGCGCATCCGCAAGGTGATCGGCAATCTGCTTTCCAACGCCAACAAGTTCACGCCGGATGGCGGGCGCATCGTTCTGGTGGCCACGACCGAAAGCAGCCGCGACCTCACCATCGCCATCGCCGATACCGGCATCGGCATGACCGAAGAGCAGATCGCGCAGGCCCTGAAACCTTTCGCGCAGGTTCAATCCAGCTACAACCGCCATCAGGAAGGCACCGGCCTCGGCCTCACCATCAGCAAGGCGCTGATCGAACTGCATGGCGGGCGCATGGTGATCTCCAGCACGCCGGATGTCGGCACCATGGTGGCCTTCACGCTGCCGCTCGCCGCCCTCGATCCCACAGCCATCCGCAATCAACCCAAATCCTTCCTGTTCCGGAAAGCGTCATGAACGCCAATCCCAATATCCCGCCGCCCGCGGCACCCAAGCGCAACGGCGAGATCGCCCTGGCCACCGCCACGCGGATCGCGCGCGTGGTCGCGGTGGCCGGTTCGCAGGCCGTCGCCATCATCGACACGCAGGCGCGCGAGCGCAGCGAGGGCCGCATCGAGATCGGCGCGCTGATGAAGATCGAAACCCCGCGCAGCATGGTGATGGGGCTGGTATCGGCCGTGACCACGCCGATGCCGGAAGACCGCGAGACCCAGACCACCGACATCGAGCTTGTGGAGCTCAATCTCGCGGGCGAGATCATCGCGGATGAAACCGGCGTGCGCGCCTTCCGCCGCGGCGTCACCTGCACGCCCAGCGTCGGCGACGCGGTGCATCTGGCGCAATGGGAAGACCTGCGCCTCGTCTATGCCAATCCGGCGTCGGTGACCATCGACATCGGCACGCTGTTTCAGGACAGCCGCGTTCCGGCGCGCCTTCTGATCGACGATCTGTTCGGCAAGCATTTCATCGTCGTCGGCACCACCGGCTGCGGCAAGTCCTCGGCGCTCACCTGCATCCTGCAAAGCGTGATCGGCAGCCACCAGCATGCGCGCGTGGTGATGCTGGACGTGCACAACGAATATCCCGGCGCCTTCGGCGAGATGGCGGAGCTGGTGGACCAGAGCAATCTGCGCCTGCCGTTCTGGCTGCTGAATTTCCAGGAACTGACCGCGGCCTTCGTTTCCACCGACAACTGGCGCGACGCGGAGATCGAAATCCTCAGCGAAGCGGTGCTCGTCTCCAAGCGCAAATATTCCGAGGCGCAGTCCTCGCGCCTGCGCCGCACCACCGAAGCCGCGGGCCTCACCGTGGACACGCCGACGCCGTTCCGCCTGTCCGATGTCGTGGCCTTCATCGACGACCAGCTCGGCAAGCTGGAGCGTTCGCAGGCGACGACGCCCTATCGCCGCCTGAAGGCGCGCGTGGAAGCGCTGGTCGCCGATCCGCGCTACACCTTCATGTTCGGCAGCCTGATGATCGAGGACACGATGACCTCGGTGTTGTCGCAGCTCTTCCGCATCCCCACCGGCGGCAAGCCGGTGACGGTGATCAATCTTGCCTCGGTGCCGATCGAGATCCTCGATGTGGTGATCTCGCTGCTGTCGCGGCTGGCGTTCGATCTGGCGGTGTGGAGCGAAGGCTCCGCGCCGATGCTGCTGGTCTGCGAAGAGGCGCACCGCTATGCGCCCGCCGGCCACAATGACGGCTTCGTGCCGACGCGGCTGGCGCTGTCGCGCATCGCCAAGGAGGGGCGCAAATACGGCGTCTCGCTGGCGCTGATCACGCAGCGCCCGTCGGAACTCGACCCCACCATTCTTTCGCAATGCTCCACCGTAATCGCGATGCGCCTTTCGACCGAGCGTGATCAGGCCGTGGTGCGCGCCAACACCCATGAAGGCGCGCTCGATCTTCTGGACTTCCTGCCGCTGCTCGGCGACCGCGAGGCCATCGTGCTGGGGCAGGGCGTGGCGATGCCGATGCGCGTGAAGTTCAAGAACGTGCAGGCCGCGCGCCTGCCGACCATCCGCCACGAAGGCTTCTCGAAGGGCTGGAACAGCGCCGATTTCGGCGCCGAAGCGCTGGAAGAGGTCGTGCGCCGCTGGCGCCTGTCAATGCGCGCAAAAAGCTGATCGGAACGCCGTTCCTCTGCTAGAACGGCGCGCATGGCATCGGCGACATTCGGAAATCTGGCGGCGTTCTTCCGGTCGCTCGTCTATCGCGGCGCGATCACGCTGGCCGACGCGCTCGTCCCGCGCGGCGGCTACACGCTGCGCAAGGACATCGCCTATGGCGCCGGTGAACGGCAGATGCTCGACATTTATGTGCCGGACGGCCTGACGGCGCCCGCGCCGGTGCTTCTTTTCTTCCACGGCGGAAGCTGGCAGTTCGGCGACAAGAGCCAGTATCGCGCGCTGGGCCAGGCCTTCGCGAGCAAAGGCATTGTGACGGGCGTGGCGAATTACACGCTGTTTCCGCCGCAGGGATTCCCGCGCTTTATCGAAGACGGCGCGCTGGCGTTCCGATATATGCGCGATCATGCGCGCGATTTCGGCGGCGATCCGAAGCGGATTTTCCTCTGCGGCCATTCGGCGGGCGCCTATATCGCCGCGATGCTGGGCGTGAACGGCAACTATCTGCGCGCGCTGGGCGCCGATCCGTCGCAGATATGCGGCGTCATCGGTATCTCGGGCCCCTATGACTTCCTGCCGATCGTGGACCCGGTGCTGATCGAACTCTTCGGCGGCGCGAATGTGCCCGAAACCCAGCCGGTCCATTTCGTGGACGGCAAACGCGCGCCGATGCTGCTCGCACATGGCCGCGACGACACGACCGTCGGCGCCGGAAATTCCAAGCGGCTGGCGCAGAAGCTGCAATCCTTCGGCAGCGAGGTTGTGGTGCGCTATTATCATCGCACCGGCCACATCGGCATCCTGCTCTCGCTCGCCCCCGGCTTCCGCAAGCGCACCACGCTCTATCAGGACATGCTGGCGTTTATCGGCAAATACGGACCACCCTCCCCTTGAGGGAGGGTCGAATTTGGCAGCGATATTCCAGACGCAAACTCGATGACAAATTCGGGGAGGGGCATGGTGCGATGCGCAACCCCTCCCCGAAAAATCCTTCGCGCCTCGCTTCGCTTTGGCGCTCGAATTTTTCGACCCTCCCTCAAGGGGAGGGTGGTTGCACGGGCTAACGCCTCAATTTCGTTAGCTTCGCAGCTTTCGTTTTCTTCTTCGGCGGCTTCTTTTTGCCGATGGTGACTTGCTCATAGGCTTCCCGCACAAGCTCCGGCAGTTCGGCGGCTGCGATGTGATCGAGCCGCAAGCGCGCCCAGCGGATTGCACCCCAAATCTCGGGCCGGAATGCATCGGGCTGCGCTTCGAACAGAATCTCCTGATGCACGGGCGAGAGCTTGAAGATGGCTTCGTTCTTGTTTGCGCTGATTTGAATGAAGATCTTTCCGCCGGCGCGATAACTGCGCGAACCGAAATGTGGCTTTTGCTCCACATTCGGCAGTGCAAGCGCGAGCTTGTCGATGTCGTCGGCCTTGCTCATTTCTTGCGCCGCTTTGCGTTCTGCGTTGTGGGTTTCTTAGCTCTTCGCGTAGGTGCCTTCTTCGGCGGCGGCAGATTGTG
>JAFECN010000241.1 GCA_018242145.1 Pseudomonadota bacterium | reverse complement strand
GGGCTTAGGACGCTCGAATAGAGCGCGAATTGCTCAACCGCGAAGGGCGGTCCGGCATAGAACGCATGGTCCGCCAGCCAGTCCATCACCTTGCCCACGGGCGCTGCGCGCAACCGCGCCAGAGTCACATGTGGGGTGAACCTGCGCTCGTCCGCCGCCACGCCGATGCGCTGCAGCGCCGCCTCGATCTTGCGGTTCAGATGCGACACAGCCTGCCCATCGCTCACGCCCGCCCACACCGCATGCGGCTTCTTGCCCCCGAACTCGCCCACGCCCTTCAGCGCCAGCGTGAAGCGCGGCGCCGAAATCGCGGCCAGCGCATCGTCGATGTCGTTGGCTTGGCGCCCGTCCACCTCGCCGATGAAGCGCAGGGTGAGGTGCAACTGCTCGCGCGTCTGCCAGCGTGCGCCGGGGATTCCGGCCTGCAACAGGAAAAGTTCCTGCGCTATCGCCTTCGGGATCGCGAGCGCCACGAACAACCTCATCCGGCGAGCCGTCCCAGCGGCAATGACCGGCGGAATAGGAGCACGACGGCGCCATAAGCCCCACCGCCGAGCAGCATGGCGAGCAGCAGGTTCGCTTCGCTGCGGAACGGCACATGCACATGTTCGAGCGCGATGGAACCGGCATAGCCGCCCGCCCCCGCTGCGATGGCCGCGAACAGCACCGGCATCAGAGAACGGCGGAACGCGGCGTCCATTGTCAGCAAGGCGCGGCGATGGCCGATCCAGGTGAGCACGCCGACATTGATCCACGCCCCCAGCGCCGTGCCCAATGCCACGCCCGCGATGCCCAGATCGAAGCCCCACACGAACACCACCTTGAGCGCGATGTTGCAGAGAAGCGCCGCGATGGTGACGCGCGCGGGCGTTGCCGTGTTGTGGCGCGCATAGAACGTCGCCTGCACGATGCGCGACAGCGCCATCGCCGGAAGCCCCACGCCATAGGCCGCGAGCGCAATCGCCGCCAGCGCCGCGGCGGTCTTGTCGAACGCGCCATGGGCGAAGATTCCGCGCATGATCGTATCGGGAATGAACACGAAGGCGGCGGCGAAGGGCAGCGTGAGCAGCAGCGACAGCGACGCGGTGCGGTTCTGCGCGTGATCCGATCCGGCGCGGTCGCCCACCGCCAGCTTGGCCGACATCGCGGGCAGCAGCACGGTGCCCAGCGCGATGCCCAGCACGCCCAGCGGCAACTGGTTGATGCGGTCGGCATAATAGAGCGCCGTCCGGCTGCCGGCGGGCAACAGGCTGGCGATGATGGTGTCGATGAACGGCGCCACGAACACCCCGGCGGCGCCCACCGTCACCGCGCCGAACGCACGGAAGAACTCGCGGATCTCCGGCGTCCATTTCGGCCATGCGATGCGCAGGCTCAGGCCGTCATGGCGCCCGGCCCACAGCATGAAGAACAATTGCAGGAAGCCGCCCAGCAACACGCCCCACGCCGCCGCATAGGCCGCGTTGGGAAACCAGTGCGCCATCAGGAGCATGGCGATCATGCCGAGGTTCTGGAAATTCGACCACGCGGCAGCGGCCCAGAACTTGTTGATCGCGTTCAGCATCGCCGAAAGCTGGATCGCGACGACGGTGAGGATTAGATAGGGAAAGGTGATGCGCGCCAGATGCACGGTGAGCGCGAACTGGCCAGGATTTTCGGCGAAGCCCGGCGCCACGACATGAATGATCGCCGGCATGCAGAGCAGCGCCGCCAGCAGGACCACAAGCTGCGCCAGCATCTGCCACGAAAACACGCGGTCCGCGAACAGCGCCGCGTCGCCATGCTCGCCGCGCGCATGCAGCGCCGCGTAGCGCGGCAGGAAGGCGGGATTGATCGTGCCTTCCCCGAAGATCGAGCGGAAATAGTTGGGGAACATGAAGGCCACGATGAAGGCATCCGACATCGGCCCCGCGCCCAGCACGGCGGCCTGCAGGATGTCGCGTATGAATCCGGTGATGCGGGACAGAAGCGTGAACCCGCTGACGGAAAGCAGCCGCCGGAACATCAGGTTTCGCGCTCCGCCTTTCCTCCCCCGTTCACGGGGGAGGTGTCGAGCGCAGCGAGACAGAGGGGGCGTTCGGCGCAGCCCCCCTCCACCGCTTCGCGGTCCGCGCTGACGCTGCCGCTAGCGCCCCCCGTAAACGGGGGAGGAAACAAGAGCGCAGCATCACCTCGCATGGGGCGTCCGTATTTGCGAAACGAGTTTCAGAACATCGGGCAGTATCTTGCCGACGATGATCTTCACGCCCGCGGGATTGGGATGGATGCCGTCTTTCTGGTTCAGCTTCGGGTTCAGCGCCACGCCGTCCAGCACGAAGGGATAGAGCAGCACGTTATATCGCCGCGCGAGCTTCGGATAGATCGCGTTGAACTTCGCCTCGTATTCCGGCCCGAAATTCTTCGGCGCGCGCATGCCGAGCAGCAGCACGGGAATGTGCTTCACCGTGAGCTGCGCGAGGATCGCGGAGAGATTGCGTTCCGTCGAAGCCGGGTCGATGCCGCGCAACGCATCGTTCGACCCCAGTTCCACGATGGCAGCGTCCGGATGATCCGCCAGCGACCAATCCAGCCGCGACAGCCCACCCGCCGATGTATCGCCCGAGACGCCCGCATTGATCACGGTCGCGGCGATGCCTTTCTTCTGCAATGCCGCTTGCAGCACGGCGGGGATTTCCGTTCCCGGCGGCAGGCCATAACCCTGCGTCAGGCTGGTGCCGAGCGCGAGAATCTTGATGGGCGCGGCGGCGGCGGGTGCGGAAGACATAAACACAAGGAGCGCAACGATAAGCGCACCCCATGACCTCCCCCTCGTGGGGAGGTCGGCGAACGAAGTGAGCCGGGTGGGGGGAAGCGGCAGCACACGCCCCCCACCCGAAGCGCTACGCGCTTCGACCTCCCCACAAGGGGGAGGTGATTTCGTTCGCTTGAATCGCATGGAATTCATGCCATATCGCCTATCATGCCCTTGTGCTTCGCGCGACCAGCGGGGCCTTTCTTTAGAGCCCTTGCATGACCGCCGCCATCGCCCTGCACGACATCAGACTCACCTTGTCCAGCGCTGCCGGGCCGGTGAACATCCTGTCTGGTGTTTCGCTCACCGTCGCGCCCGGCGAGACCATCGCCCTGCTCGGCCCGTCCGGTTCGGGCAAGTCTTCTCTTCTTATGGTGGCCGCCGGATTGGAAGCGCCGACACGGGGCCGCGTCTGCATCGCGGGCACCGACATCACGACATTGGGCGAAGACGCACTGGCGCGTTTCCGGCGCGGGCATATCGGCATCGTGTTCCAGTCCTTCCATCTCATCCCGACGATGACGGCGCTGGAGAACGTGGCCGTGCCGCTCGAACTGGCGGGCGCGTCCGATGCGTTCGACCGCGCACGGGCGGAACTGGATGCGGTCGGCCTCGGCAAGCGGCTCGATCACTATCCGGGGCAACTTTCCGGCGGCGAGCAGCAGCGCGTGGCGCTGGCGCGCGCAATTGCGCCGCGGCCCGGCGTGCTTTTCGCGGACGAGCCCACCGGCAATCTCGACACCCAGACCGGCGAGGAAATCTCCGAGCTTCTGTTCGCGCTCCACACGCGCGCGAAGACGACATTGTTTCTGGTCACCCATGAGGAGCGGCTGGCGCGGCAATGCGGCCGCATCGTCCGCCTGAAGGACGGCCTGATTGTGGCGGATGCTCCTCGTGGTTCGACAGGCTCACCATGAGGAGCCCTGTGCGTGTCCTCACCCTGAGCCTGTCGAAGGGTGAACGGCCATGATCGCGCTTGCCTGGCGCTGGGCACGGCGCGAATTGCGCGGCGGGTTGTCGGGCTTTCGCATCTTCTTTGCCTGTCTGGTTCTCGGCGTCGCGGCGATTGCGGGCGTGGGTTCGCTGGCCGATGCGATGCTGGCGGGCATGGCGAGCCAGGGCCGCGTGGTCTTGGGCGGCGACGTGTCGGTGCAACTCGTCCATCGCGAGACGACGCCGCAGGAACATGCCTGGCTGGCGGCGCGCGGCAAGCTGTCCGAAGTCGCGATGCTGCGCGGCATGGGCTACGCGATCAAACACGGCAAGGAAGCGGAGCGCTCGCTGATCGAGATAAAAGCCATCGACAACGCCTATCCGCTCTACGGGAGCGCCGCGCTATCGCCGGCGACATCGCTTTCCGAAGCTTTGACATGTAGTGCCGGCATCTGCGGCGCGGTGGCGGAGCAGACCCTGCTCGATCATCTGCACATGCGACTGGGCGACACGCTGCGCATCGGAACGCAGAATTTCCGCGTCCGCGCGGTGCTGACGAACGAGCCGGATCGCCTGTCCGGCGGCTTCAGCCTCGGGCCGCATGTAATGGTGTCGCGCGCCGCCCTGAACCGCACCGGCCTCGTCACCCTCGGCAGCCTGATCGACTATTATTATCGCGTGGCGCTGCCGCCGAACGCGGATGTCAAAGCGTTCCGGCACGCCGCCAACGCGGCCTTTCCCGATGCCGGATGGGAATTGCACGACCGCACCGATGCCGCCCCCGGCACGCGCCGCTTCATCGAGCAGGTGTCGATGTTCCTGACGCTGGTGGGCCTCACCGCGCTCGCCGTTGCCGGTGTCGGCGCCGGACAGGCGGTGAGCGCCTTCCTCGACCGCAAGCGCGCGGAGATCGCCACGCTGAAATCGCTCGGCGCGGAAGGCGGACTGATCTTTCTCGCCTTCTTTTTGCAGGTGATGGCGATAGCATCGCTCGCCGTCGTCATCGGATTGGGCCTTGGCGCGATCACGCCCATCGCTGTCGGCCATTTCTTCGGCGACCAGATTCCGGCACCCGCGATCTACACCGTCTATGCCGGGCCGCTGATCCTCGCTGCGATTTTCGGATTGCTCTCCGCCGCCGCCTTCTCCATTCCGCCACTGGCGCGCGCACGGGAAATCGCTCCCGCGAGCCTCTTCCGCGATATCGTCGCGCCATCCGATGCGCGCGGACGGCTGCCCTACCTGATGGCGGCGGGTGCATGCGGCCTGATCGTGATCGCATTGGCGACACTCATCTCGCCCTATCCGTCTTTCGCCTTGTGGTTCATCGCGGGCGCGGCCGGGGCGCTGATCGTGTTGCGCCTCGTCGCGACGGGGTTGCGCTGGCTGTTGCGCCGCGTGCCACGCCCGGCGAATGCGACGTGGCGGCTCGCGCTTGCCAATCTCACCCGGCCCGGCGCCGCCACGGTTTCGGTTGTCGTGGCGCTGGGCCTCGGCCTGACATTGCTCGCAACCGTGACATTGCTGGACCGGACCATTTCTTCGCAGGTGAAGGATGCCCTGCCCGGCACCGCGCCGAGCTTCTTCTTCGTGGATATCCAGCCCGGCGAAACGGCGGCGTTCGACGCCACCATCCGCCGCTTCAAATCCGCGGCCGACTACAAGCGCTCGCCGATGATCCGGGGGCGCATCACGGCGCTGAACGGCGTGCCGTCGAAAGACGCGAAGGTGGACAAAAGCGCGCGCTGGGTGCTGAACGGCGATCGCGGCATCACCTATGCCGCCACGCCGCCGGACCACACCGAGATCATGTCCGGCCAATGGTGGCCCGCGCATTATGAAGGGCCGACGCAAATCTCCTTCGACGGCGATCTGGCGCCGCAACTCGGCCTGAAACTCGGCAGCAAAATCACGCTGAATGTCCTTGGCCGCGAACTCACCGGCACGATCACCAGCTTCCGCCATGTGGACTTCACCAACGGACGCCAGAATTTCGTGATGATCCTGTCGCCGGGGATCATCGACAAGGCGCCGCACGACTTCCTCGCCACCGTGCGCGTGGCAGGCGCGGACGAGGAAGCGATGTACCGCGCCGTCACCGACAAATTCCCGAACGTCTCGACCGTGCGCGTGAAAGACGCCATCGCGGCGGTGAACGGCCTGCTGCAACAATTGTCGGACGGCGTGCGCGCGGCCAGCCTCGTCACCATTCTTGCCGGACTGTTCGTGCTGGCCGGTGCGATCAGCGCGGGCCAGCGCGCGCGGCTATACGACTCCACGGTGTTGAAGGTTCTGGGCGCCACGCGCGCCCGCATCGCCGCCGTCTATGCCATCGAATATGGCTTGATCGGCGTCATCACCGGCGCCATCGCGCTGGCGGCGGGCACGCTGGGCGCGTGGCTGGTGGTGAAATATGTCTTCGACGTCGATCTGGTGTTCGACGCGGGCGCGGCACTGCTCACCGTGGTCGGCGGCGGCGCGGCGACGCTGCTGTTCGGCCTCGGCGCGGCGTGGGCGGCATTGTCCGCCAAGCCCGCCGCTTTGCTCCGCGCGCCTTAAGCCGCGGCGCGCCGGCGACGGCGGCGGACAAACCGGACGAGCAGCCAGAGGCCGCCGACGATCACGATCAACACGCCAAGGCCGAACGCTTTGAGAATGCGCAGCGGATTGATCATCGTGAAGCCGCCGCTCTCGCTGTAGAAGCCGTTGAAGCTTTCCAGCGCGGCGGGCAGCGCCAGCAGATCGACTTTCGTCATCGGCAGCGCGCGTTCGTCGGGGTGATAGCGCGATTCCCACGGCTCCAATCCGCCATGGGCGTTCATCTCGATATGGCCGCCGAGAACGGCGCTGACCGGCTTGTCCTTCAGGAAGGCCACGGCGCGGTGGGCGCTGGCGATGTCGGCCCGCGCATCGTCGATCAAAAGGCGGCCCGGCATCAGGAAATCGCCGGAGAAGAACAAGCCGGTGTTGCGATCGTAGAACGACACTTCGGTTTCGTTGTGGCCCGGCGTCGGAAACACATCCACCACGCGCCCGCCGAGATCGAGATGCGCGAGGCCCTCAGGCCATTGCGCAAAATTGTAGAAGCGCTTCACGCTGGCGATGTCGTAGCCGACAACCCGCGCATTCGGCAGTCTGGCGAATTGCGGATCGCCCGCGCGATGGTCCATGTGGCGATGGGTGTGCACGACCAGCAGCGGAAGCCCGCGTGGCAGCAGACCCATCACCGTCTTCGCCAGCGGCATGGCCTTCGGATCGCCCACATCGCCCGTGTCGATCAGCAGCGCGCGCGTCTGCCCGATCAGCAGATACATGAACGGCGCTTCGAAGGTGCTGCACAGGTTCTCGCGCAGGATATAGGTCGTGGCGTTGTAGCGATGCACCTGCAACGGCGGCTGCGGATGCGCCTTGCAGTCGGCGGCGCCTTCGCTCCAATGCATGTTCAGGTCGCCGGGCGCGGGCTGCGCCTGCGCCGCCAATGGGAACGCCAGAAACCCCGCAAGGGCGAAGGCTTGGATGCGGTTCATGGGAAGCTCCTCCCGCGATCAGGCGCTCGCGAACGCTGCCGGATAGGTAAACCTCCAAACGCCGCCCGCAAGGGCCCCATCCTTCAGTTCGCAGGCCTGGAAATGCAGCCCGGCATATT
>JAFECN010000240.1 GCA_018242145.1 Pseudomonadota bacterium | reverse complement strand
TGGGCGACGATCTGGAGGCCGGGCTAGCGGAATCCGCGCTTTACAAGCGCACCTTCCGCAATTGCGCGATCATCTCCGGCCTGATCGAGCGCCGCAGCCTCACCGCGGAAAAGACAGGCCGCCAGGTCACCTTCTCCTCCGACCTGATCTACGACGTGCTGCGCGAGCACGAACCGGATCACATATTGCTGCGCGCAACCTATGAGGATGCGGCAACCGGGCTGCTCGACATCGGCCGTCTCTCCGGGGCATTGACGCGCGTGAAGGGCAACATCACCTTGCGCGCGCTGGATCGCGTGTCGCCGCTGGCGGTTCCGGCACTGCTGGAAATCTCCAAGGAGATGGTGGCGGGCGAAGCGCACGAGGATATCCTGCACGAAGCCGAAGAAGTCCTGATAGCGGAGGCCATGGCCGTTGATTGAGAAGCGCATCGATGTGAACGGCGAGGAACTGGTGCTCGACAGCTCGGGCGCCTTGTGGTGGCCGCGCGAAGGCGTGCTCGTCTTCGCCGACATGCATTTCGAGAAGGGCTCGTTCTACGGCTACACCGGCCAGTTGCTGCCGCCCTATGACACGCGCACGACCCTGAAGCGCGTCGCCGCGGCCATCGAAGCCTACCGGCCGTCCATCGCCATCGCGCTGGGCGATTCCTTTCACGATCGCGAGGCACCGAACCGCCTCGATCCGGCGGAACGCGCCATGCTCGCCGATCTTGGCAGGCGCGCGGACTGGATCTGGATTTCCGGCAATCACGACCCGGCGCTGCCCGAATGGCTTTCGGGCCGCATCTATGACGAGATCGCCATCGGCAACCTCATCTTCCGCCATGAGCCGTCGGACTATGTTGGCCGTGGCGAGATCGCGGGCCATCTGCACCCCTGCAAGACCGTGAACCGCAGGGGCCAGAGTTTGCGCCGCCGCTGCTTTGCGTCCGATGGATTGCGCCTGGTGATGCCTGCCTTTGGCGCTTATGCCGGGGGGCTCGACGTGCGCGATGTCGCGCTGCGCTCGCTCTTCCCGAAAGACTTTCTCGCTTATGTTTTGGGCCGCGCGCGGGTCTATGCGGTCGCGGGTTAGGTTTGCTGCCGGAAGAGCAGCGACGAAAGATAGCCCAGCAGAACCGCCATCAATACGGCGGCCAATCCGTAGCCCACCGGTTCGTTGTGCGCGAAGTTGAACAGGTTGCGCTCAAGCCCCGTCTGATCGACGAACAGGGGCGTGGATTGCGCGCTCATCACCACGCCGTCGCGGAAGAGATAGACCTCCGCGGTGTATTGCCCGCGCGGCGCGCCCGCGGGCACCGGCACATGCACGCGGAACAGCGAATATCCCAGGAATTCCACTCCGTCCGGCGCTTCCGAGAACAGGCCCGCCCGCGCCCGCTCGCGCACGACCGCTTGCCGGAATTCCTCGGCCCGCGCGGCCTTGCGCGTGCTGGTGCTTTGCGGCTTCACATGGTCGAAGCCGATCTGGTAACGCGCCAGCATGTAAGGCGGCGCGATCTTGTCCAGCGGCCGCGTGCTCGCGACGTAGTAATAGGCCGGCATGCCCTCCAGCGTGACTTCGCGGTTGTTGATCCAGATGCCCGCGATGCGGTCCTTGCGGCGCACGTCCATCGTCGCGGCGGGACCGCGCACGACGACCACCACGTCGCGCTGGCCCGGCGGGGTGTCCTCTTCGATATCCGGCGGCTGCTCGATCGCGCCGAACACCACCAGATCCGAGCCGGTATAGTTGGAGGTGATCTGGATCTGATCCTGCGAAAGACCGGCGACGAGGTCTTCCGCCCCCGCCGCGCCGGGAAGCAGCAGAAGCGCCAGCGCCAGAAGGGTCGCGCGCATCATTGCCCCTCCACCGTCACGCTGAAGATGTCGGCGGGCGTGACCACCAGGTCGATCAGCAGCCGCGCACCCACCGCCAGCACGAGGATGGCCAGCAGGAGCCGCAACTGCTCGCCGCGCAACTGCGCGCCGATGCGCACGCCGAATTGCGCGCCCACGACTCCGCCCAGAATGAGCACGGCCGCCAGCAGAATATCCACATTGTAGTTGCTGGCCGCCTGCAGCACCGTCGTCGCCGCCGTCACGCACAGGATCTGCACGAACGATGTGCCCATCACCACGCCGGTCGGCATGCGCAGCAGATAGATCATCGCCGGAACCAGGATGAAGCCGCCGCCGACGCCCATGATGGCTGACAGGATGCCCACCGCGAAGCCCAACGCCAGCGGCGGAATCACGCTGATGTAGAGCCGCGACTGGCGGAACCGCATCTTCAGCGGCAACCCGTGAATCCAGTTGTGATGTTGCGCCGGGCGCGACGGCAACGGGTTGCCGCTGCGCGTTGCCCGCACCGCTTCGAGGCTTTCCTTGAGCATGAGGCCGCCCACCGTGCCCAGCAGGATCACATAGCCGCCCGACACGACGAGTTCGGATTGCCCCGCTTCGCGCAGAAGCTTGAGCAGCCAGACACCGAAGCTCGTTCCCACAAGGCCGCCGCAGAGCAGAACGCCCGCCATGGTGAAGTCCACCGCGCGCCGCTTCCAATGCGCCAGCGCGCCCGCCATCGACGATGCGGTGATGTGGCTGGCTGTGGTTGCGACCGCGACTTCGGACGGCACGCCGTAGAAAATCAGCAGAGGCGTCAGCAGAAAACCGCCGCCCACGCCGAACATGCCGGACAGAAACCCGACCGCGCCGCCCATCGCCAGGATAATCAGCCAATGGACCGACATTTCCGCGATGGGCAGATAGATTTCCATCGTTCAGACGCGCGCGAGAGCCGACAAGGCGCGTCCGGCGAACGCGCGGATTTCAGAGTGACGGAAAGCTTGCGCGCAGGATATGCGCGGGTCAACCACCGAGAACGCTGGCGGCCGTCGGCGCCGTGTTCGCCGCGGGGTTCATCGGCTTGGCATGGAAGCTTTGCGCGGCGTTCTGTGCGGCTGCCTTGTCTGTGGGCGAAAGCTGCGTCGCCAGCGCGTCCACGCGCGCCTTGGATTCGGAATCGCCGCTCGTCGCCGCGATCGCATACCACTTATAGGCATTGACCAGGCTCTGCTTCACGCCCATGCCGCGCTCATACAGCACGGCGAGATTGAACTGCGAATCCGGCAGGCCCATCTCCGCGGCGCGCGTGAACCAGTCCGCGGCCTGCTGCAGGTTTTTCTGGACGCCCGTGCCTTCGGCGAACGCCACGGCGAGGTTGTGCATCGCCTTGCGGTTGCCCAGTTTGGCGGCGATGGCATAAAGATCGTCCGCCTTCTTTGCATTGGTCGGAACGCCGTGGCCGCGCTCATAGAGCGTGCCGAGGCGATACGCAGCCATCGCGTCGCCGCTGTTGGCGGCGCGCTCCAGCCAGCGGGCACCTTCGGCTTCGTTCACGCTCACGCCATTGGTGCCGTCGAGATAGGAAAAACCGAGAACGGCCTGCGCCCTCACATTCCCGCCATTGGCGAGCGTGGTGAGTTTCTGCAACGGCGTGTCCGCAGGCTTCGGTTGCGCGGCCGCCGGTTTGGCATTGTCCGGCACCGGCTTCACCGGCGCGGATACGACCGTCACCGGCTTCGATGGCGGCGGCGCGGTGCGGGCCGGAACGGCGGGGGACGACGACGCGCCGTCATTTTCGCCCAGCGGCGGCGTATAGACCGTCACCGGCGGTGTGGCGGGCTTCTGGCTCAGAACCTGATCCAGGTTCGCCGGCTTGCGGATTTCCTTATGGCCGCTGCTCATGCGGCTGAGATAGCTGCCTGCCAGAACAGCCAGCACGGCCACGATTGCGATCCCGGCGATCAGGCCATAGCGCGTTTTGGATTTCGGCTTGTCGTCCTCGCGCGCGTCCTTGTCCTTGCGGGTGCTCCACGAGAAGCCGCTCGACGCTGGCGCGGTGGCGGCTTCCGCATTGGCGCGCGCCGAGCGGCGCGCGGCCGCGATGAAGGACTCGCCGGATGCGGCCGAAGCGTCGCCAGCCGCGGATGCGAAGGTGTCGTCCGCGAAGCTCCCGCTGCCGTTGAAGGCCGGTTCGAGAGTGGAGGTCTCGAACGGCGGTGGCGCAAACGGATCTTGCGCGGGCGCCTGATAGCCCGGCGCATCGGGGAAGGGGGGCAGGTCGAGGATCGGTCCGCCCGCGCTCTGCGGGCCGCTGGCGGCATAGGCAGGCGCGGCGGTTGCTACGGGCTGCTGCGAAGCGGCTTCCGCGATGCTGCCATTGGCGGTCTTCACGGCGCTGCGCAATTCTGTCAGCGCGTCGCGGTGGCGCTTGTCGGCGGCCTCCACGCGCTGTGCCAGCGTGCGCATCGTCTCTTCGAGATTGCCGGTGTTGCCCGTGGTGCTGCGCTCGGTCGCTTCCAGTCGCGCGGCGATATCGGACAGCGCATGTTCGATGCCGAGCAGGCGGCGGTCGAGCAGGGCGTCCTGCCCCTTGGCTTCGAGGCGGGCGACATTCTCTTCCAGCCGCGCCATCGCACCGGCGGTCTGGGATTCGCTCGCCGACAGCCGCACATTCACGCGGTCCAGCGTGTCGCTCACCTGGGCCAGTGTCGCGGCCTGGCGTTGCATCTCCCCTGCGGAGACGCTGCGATCGGCTTGGGTTTTCTCGATATTGGCAATGGTGCGTTCCATCGCATCGGCGCTGGAATGGGCCGCGCGTTCGACGGCGCGCACGCGCTCGTCGATCATGGCGATGCGCTGTTCCAGCGTGCGCGATGTGCTTTCCGCTTCGGCGCGGGATTCCGTCAAACGGCCCGCGACCGCTTCCACATTGCCCGCCAGCGTGGCGAGCTGATCGGCGGATTGGTTAGCCGTCTGCGCGATCTGATCGGCCATGCGCGACAAGCCCTGATGCAGGGCGCGCACGGCGTCTTTCAGTCCGTCCTGCGCGGATTGCTGCTCCACGCGGCTGATCCGGTCGCCCAGGCTCACCACATGCGCGCCGAGCTGGTCGAACGCCTGCGCCTGCTCGCGCGTGGCGATGTTGATCTCCGTCGCGGTCTTGCTCATCGCGCGGTTGTTTTCGGTCTGGCTGCGCTCGGCGGCTTCGAGGCGGCGGCTGACGCTGCGAAGCTGTTCCTCGATGCGCTTGTAGGCGTTGTGCGCTTCGGTCTCGCTGCGCGAGACGCTGTCGAGCATGGCGGCACTCTCGCGCGCGGCTGGCGTCTCGACCACGGCCTCGCGCATCGGCGTCATGTCCGCCACTTCCGCGAAGGTGCGCATGATGCGCCGCGTCAGCCATTCGCCGACCGACAATCCTTCACGCCTCGCCGCTGCGCGCGCCGCTTCCCGGGCCTCGGGAGGTATTCCGGCGACGTTCCACGGGAGATCGGGCTGCATGTCTTGATTCGCCATCTGCCGTACCCCCAGCGAAAGTATCGGCACCTAGATATTGTGTAAAGAAAACAGGCACCGCCGAGGGACTGTATGTCCCCGTTTGACCCATTCACTCACAGCTATCGTTGGCCCCGCAGCGTTAATTCGAGGTTAGCGGGGCGATTCAATTCCCGCGCGGGCGAGTTCCCGCCCCAGCCGCCCGGTCGCCCAGGTCCACGCCATCCGGAAATCGGAGAACAGGGACCACAGCGGATAGGTGAAGGTGGCGGGCCGGTTCTTCTCGATGAAGAAATGGCCCACCCACGCAAAACCATAGCCGCCGATCACGGCGGCCAATCCGAACCAGCCATTGCCTGTGGCAACGAGCGCAAGGATTGCCGCGATGGCGACGGCCGTTCCCACATAATGGATGGCTCTGGTCTGGGGCTTGGAGTGCTCGCGCAGGTAATAGGGCCAGAAGTCCGCGTAGGACTCGATGGGCTGGTTGGTCTGCATCGCACCTACCTCACAGGTTTGTGCTTCGGCGTCGGCGGCGGTTCGAGGACGGTAGCGCCGGGCGGCGGCTTCTTGGAAGCGGCGACCGCGGATGTGGGGCTGTCATACCGCTCAACGGTGCGCTGCGAAGTCTGCTGATCCGGCGGCGGCAAGCCCATATCGGTCGCGAAAAGCTGGGTCACATATACGGTATCGCCATTCACCGCCGCGCCGACGCCCGTGCGATCGTAAGAAGGATAGGCGAGGTTCTGCTTGTGCGCCTCGCTCTTCAGCCAGCCGTCCACGAATTCCTGCGCGAACTTGTCGGGATCGACGCCGATCTGCGGCGTGTAGTGCTCGGCGGCGATGTTCTCGCCGAGCAGGCCCTGAAAGTTCGCGTCCTTGTCCATGATGATGCTGGCAGTGGTGGCCCCATCGGGCGCGGCGTGCGCCAGATAGTTCTTCTTCGCCATGTCTTCGCTCTTCTGCCGCGCCACGCCGACCAGCTCGGAATCGAGCCGGAGCGGCTTGGCCTGCGGATCGATCTTCATCCGCTCCGCATCGATCAGATCGCCAATGCGCGCCTCCAGCGCCGCCATCTGCGTGTGCGGATCGGGCGGCGGCGGCAGAGGCTTGCGCAGCGGCGCGTTGAAGGCCGCGCAGCCCGCCAGCACAAGCAGCGAAAGAACCGTTGCGAAGCGGCGCATCCGGACTACTGCAGGATCTCGAACAATCCCGCCGCGCCCATGCCGCCGCCGATGCACATGGTGACGACGCCGAGCTTCGCCTTGCGGCGGCGGCCTTCGATCAGCAGATGCCCCGTCATGCGCGCGCCCGACATGCCGTAGGGGTGGCCGATGGAGATCGCGCCGCCGTCCACGTTCAGCTTCTCGTGCGGAATACCGAGCTTGTCGGCGCAATAGAGCGTCTGGCTGGCGAAGGCTTCGTTTAGTTCCCAGATGTCGATGTCATCGACCTTCAGGCCGTGGCGTTCCAGCAGGCGCGGCACGGCGAACACCGGGCCGATGCCCATTTCGTCCGGCTCGCAGCCGCAGATCGCGAAGCCGCGGAAGATGCCCATCGGCTTGATGCCGCGCTTGGCGGCGACCGCGCCATCCATCACCACGCAGGCCGACGCGCCATCGGAGAACTGCGAGGCATTGCCGGCGGTGATGTATTTGCCGACCTTCACTTCCTGTCCGCCCTGGAACACCGGCTTCAGGGCTTGCAGCCCTTCCAGCGTGGTGTCGGGGCGATTGCACTCGTCCTTGTCGACGACAGCGTCGACCACCGACTCCTGCCCCGTCGCCTTGTCGACCTTTTTCATCTTGGTCTTCATCGGTACGATTTCGTCGGCGAATTTCTGCGCCTGCTGGGCCGCGGCGGTGCGGCGCTGGCTCTCCAGCGCATATTCGTCCTGGCGCTCGCGGCTGATCTTGTAGCGCTCGGCCACGATCTCCGCGGTTTCGAGCATCGACATCCACAGCGCGGGCTTCACCTGCATCAGGTGTTCTTCGGTGATGTTCTTGGTGTTCATGCCGCCCATCTGCACCAGCGAGATGGACTCCACGCCCGAACCGATGGCGATGGGCGTTCCTTCCGTGATGATCTGCTGCGAGGCCATGGCGATGGCCTGCAATCCGCTGGAGCAGAAGCGGTTGATCGTCGTGCCGCCGGTCGTCACCGGGCATCCGGCCCAGATGGCGGAGAGGCGCGCGACGTTCATGCCGGTGGCGCCTTCCGGCTGCGCGCAGCCCATATAGATGTCTTCGATTTCCTTGGGATCGATGCCCGCCTTGGCGATGGCGTGCTTGACCGCGTGGCCGCCCATGGCCGCGCCGTGGGTCATGTTGAAGCCGCCGCGAACCGACTTGGCGAGGCCCGTGCGGGCGGTGGAAACGATGACGGCTTCTCTCATGGGATATCCTTCCAGTTTTGACCTGCCGGACCCTAGCGCGAGGCGGAACGCCGGGCAAAGCCCACTATTGCGGCCGGTTTTCAGCGTCTCTTTCGGGGTCGTGCCGCCAGAAAACGTAGGACATGACGAGGCTGACTACGACCGCTGCGACGATGGCGCAGATGAATGTCTCGGTTGCAAGGGGCAGTGGCAGCGTAAGCGTTGCCACCACACCCAGCATACCGCTCACCACGAAGAGCCGGCCCATCAGCCGGTTGGTTCTTTGCCAGGAATATTCGCTGCTCAAGGTCCAGGGCGTGCGCACGCCGCCCAGGAACATCGAGCGTGTCTTGCCCATGTAATTGCCGATGACGGCAAACAATATGCAGGCCGCACCGAAGACGTAATTGCCTTTGGCAATGCCGCCATACACCATGCTGTAGAGCGTAAGACCATGAATGAAGGCAAGCAGCGCGACGACACCGATCCATGCCGCGTGATAAAATTTGCCGCTGCGCGCCAGGTTCAGCCGACGCGGTTCGATCACCGGAATGACCGCGAACACTAAAGCAATCACGGCCGCGATTGCCGGGGTTACCAGCAGACCCGTCGGCGAGGTGGCAAATCCGTTGGGCTGGCCATGGATGTCCCAGTGAATCGGAATGCGCGCACCGGCGGGGATTTTGGACCATGCCCAGGCGCTTGCCGCCAGCATGGCGCCGATCAGAATCGCACTCGTCGCAATCGGTGTCCGGTTGTTCATTATCTTCATCTTCCTTCCTTGCGGCCCGTAATGGCCATCAGTCCGGCGACCGCTTCCTCCAGCACGCTCATTTTCGCGCGATAGATGATGGTGGTTCCCTGGCGCTCGGTGCTGACCAAGTCGGCAGCTTTCAGCACCGCGAAATGTCCCGACAGCGTCGGCTTTGCCAGATCGAACTTGTCCGCGATGTCGCCCGCGCTCATCGCCCGTTTGCTCAACAGCTTGAGAATCTGGCGCCGTACCGGGTGCGCCAGCGCATCGAACACGTCACTCATGTTTGTTATTTAGCTAAATACCGAAATACAAGCAAGGCTACGGCGACATTTTTACGGCCGCAAAATCAGATATGGGCGCCCATGTCGGCCCATTCGGGGGCCGCTTTGGCGCGTGTCCGGTGGGTGATCATCGCGTCATGCAGGTGGCGCACCGTGCTGCTGCCGGTCTTCACGAACAGAAACGGGAAAACGCCGTGCAGCATGCAGGCGCTCCCCGCCACGATCATGCGGCTGCCGAAAGACCAGGCCGCGGCAAAATGCTGGCTATAGCTCTCGCCGACCGATTGGGGATGTTCGCTGAAGAGTTTGGTGAGGGACATGGCCTGCTCCGTTCCGCGCAGTATTGGCGCAAATGGCGGCGGGATTCACGTCTTATCGTGAGGCCGTGAACTGCGGCGGATAGCGCAGGGTGAACACCACCGCCGCCGCCAATGCAACCAGCCCGATCGCGACATCGAGGGAGAAAGAAAGATATTGCTGGAAAGTGGCGAGGCTGTCGGCAACGGCCATCACCAGGAAGGCGGCAGCCCAGACCGCGCTCAGGATATAGGTCATGCGCGCGAACGCCGGGGCATCCCACAGATGCTCCGGCACCTCCTCGCGGACATATTGCCCGATGAAGGGCGCCCGCCGCGCCATGGAGATGAGCGCCAGCAGAAGCAGCACGATATCGGCGATCATGCGGACCGCCTGCACCGGAAGGCTCGGCTGGATGAAGCCGGTGTAGAGCGCGAGCATCGCGAACAGCACCAGGCAGGTGAGATCGAGCAGCCGGATGATCTTCGCATGAAGAAAATCGCGGATGCCGATGGCGAACGCGGCGGCGAAGGCGAGCCACAGCGCAAGGCTGATGGAAATCCCGCTCAACAAGGCGAACAGGATGAAAGGCGCGAAACCGAGCAGAATGCCCATCACCCGTTTCCGTCGATCAAGAAAAAAGGGGCGTCCCTGACGGACGCCCCTTGGCTGTGCTTAGTGCGCGGGCGCCGGAGCGGAGCCCGTGTTCTTCGCTTTGACCTGCGCCAGCAGCGACCACAGATGCGCGGCGCGTGTGCGGGCGATGGCGCCGCTGACGCCGCCGAGCGTCGTCTGCGCCTGTGCTTCTTCGCCGTTCATC
Organism: Pseudomonadota bacterium; assembly: GCA_018242145.1. GTDB lineage: Bacteria > Pseudomonadota > Alphaproteobacteria > Micropepsales > Micropepsaceae > Rhizomicrobium. The sequence continues at coordinate 651 of JAFECN010000240.1, read as the reverse complement.
ACCTGCGCCATGCCGAGCAGCATGGTTGCTTCGCCCGGATCTTTCAGGCCGCCCTTCGTGATCGCAAGCTGGGCCATCTTCTCGACATCGGCATAGCGGCCATAGCCCCAATAGTCTTCGGCCAGCGCCAGTGCCGCCTGACCGTTCCTGGACTTCTCCGCCGCCGCAGCGACCGAACCCAGCACGCCGGCGTCCTGCGCGGCGTTCCGGCGTGCCGCGGCCAAGCCGGTGGCCTGCGCCGAGGTGATCTTGCCGCTGTTGATGCCGGATTCCAGAACGCTCGCGGCTTCCTTGTCGTAGTGAAGCTGCGAGGCGATGCCCGCGGTCACGACATAATCGTCGGACTTCATCGCGCCGACCACGTTGCGCAGGCGGAACAGGAAGAGCGCGTCGATCGACTTCGTTTTGGGATGGCTCAGCGCATCGTCGATGATCTTGGACCATTCGTCGGGGCTGTTGTTCGACAGGATCAGCGATTCGATCGCGCGCCGCGCCGCGTCCGGATCGCTCTTTCCTTCGATGTTGCCCATGATGATGAGCGCGTTTTCCTGCGGCTGCTTGCCGGCGGCTTTCGCGGCATCAATCGCCATCTGCGCGTATTTCTTCGCGTTGACGTTGTCCTTCTGCTCGTAATAGGCGATCGCGAGCATC
>JAFECN010000023.1 GCA_018242145.1 Pseudomonadota bacterium | reverse complement strand
GCCCTCCACGCGCAACGCATCCGGTGCCAGCGCGAACACCGCATGGGTGCCGGTGAAGGGCAGCGTCCAGTCGATCGTGGCAATGTCGAGCGTCTGCCCGTCCGCGGTGACGAGCGGCAGCAGTGACCGGAACGCGATGGCGTATTGCAGCGCATGCGCCCGGCCGAGCGGGCTGGCGAAATCCAGTTCCGCGATGTCCAGCACGCCGTGGCTTGTCATGCCCCGCCGTGTCCACGCGACGGTGCCGGTGAAACTCGCGCGCCCCTTGGCGTTGCGGATTTGCGCCAGCAGCGGCGAGAGGTCTGCGGGTTGCAACGCCTTGGGATCGAAGCGCATATCGGGCGCGGCGATCTCCGCTTTGCCCGCGCCGCTGTCCAGATCGTGCACAAAAACGACGCGCCCGATGCGCACCTTGTGCTTTCCGGCCAGCGTCGCTTCGCCGGTGACGCGGTCATTCGCAAGCCGGATCGTCGCGGCGGCGCCGAGCGGATGAAAGCGCGGCGACCGCGCCATGTCCGCAATGCGCGCGTGCGCAATTCGAACCGTGCCCGTGGGCGCGCCGCCCCGCGCCCGGAACACGAACATGCTCTCCGCACCGCCAAGCTTTGCCGTCGCCATCGGGATCTCGGCGGAGAGGTTTTTCGCCGCGCCGGTTGCGATCCATCCGCCGGAATCGCTCGCCACGAGCGGCGCGTCGCCGTTTGTGCAGACAAGGCCGGAAACGCGCCGCGCCAGCGTCGAACGCCCTGTGCGCACCATGCCGATTCTTGTCTGCGCGCATCGAGCGAGTGCCAGTGTGAAGCGGCCATTGTGCCACGACATATCGCCGGCTGCCGAAATATCGGCATCCCGCAACACGGCGTAATCGAAATGTGCCTTGAGAGCGGCGTCGGCATCGAAGCCGCCGGACGTCCAGACAAAGCGGCGCGACGACAGCGCCAGAGAGGGCAACCCGCCGCCGCCAAGTTGCGCATCCCCCGTTCCGCGAAGCGCTTGGGACGTGTTCTCCAGCGCCAACGCGTTCACGCGCAGCGCCGCGCGATTGTTGCCGGTGAGCGTTGCCGGTGTCGTAAGCCGCAGGCCGAACGCACCGCCGCTGCTGGCATGGATATCCCCCGTGACATTCAGCGACAGCATTTGCGCGGCACCCGCCACAGCAAGGCCAAGCGCGCGATCCTGCCCGGCGACGGGCAGTTGCGCGAAGAGTTCTTTCGTCTCTGCCGGTACCGTCTGGGCGGTGACCTGCGTCTGGGCTTTTGCCCGCACGGCCCAGCCTGCGCGCGACGATGCCGCGCGAATATCCGTCAGCGAAACTTGCGCGCCCGGCTTCACAAGATGCGTTGTGCCAAGGCGCATGTCTCTCGCCGAAAATCTCAGAAGCGCGCGGGCGGCCGACGCATGGCTGTTCGCCCAGCGCAAGCCAGACGCGGCCAGCGACGCCTGGATTCCGGTGGCTTGCGATTGCGCGCCGTTCAGGGACCCCACGAATTGCGCCGTCACCGAAAGTCCCGCCATCGTTGCGCGCGCGGCAAGATGCGCGCCGTCCACGCGCAACACATCCTTGCCGCGCGTCAGCACCGTGGGCTGTGCGGCGATATCCGCGAACACCAGTGCGTTGCGTTTCAGTTGCGCGGCGCCGCGCAGATCCAGCGCGCCGCCCGGCGTCGCCACGAGGACTTGCAGGTCCTGCAGATCGACCGCCAGATCGTCGCTGACGAAACGCGACTTTCCTGCCGGGCCGGAGGCGATCCTGTCGATCCACGCCTGCACATCGGGAAGCGTAACGGTGCCGTTCGCGTCCATGCGCGCCCGCACCACCGGATGCACGAGACGCACCGCCACCATCCGTGGAAGCCAACCGGTGTGATCCAGCACCACGTCCACGTCGTCCACCGACAGCGTTGGCGCCTTTGCATCGCCCAGCGCGAACCGCCCTGCCAGCCCCGACCATTCCAGCCGGCTGATCGAGACGTCCGATACGATGCCCTGACGGTTGAAATAGGCGCCGATCAGCATTGCGGCGATCGGCGCGCGCAGCAGCCACGCCACGATGGCCAGCACCGTCACGCAGCCCAGAACGATGCCGATCCGCCGCAACCAAATCATCGCGGCGATCTTAGCGGGAGGGCGCGGCTATCGAAATTGCAGATGCTTCGCCATGCGTGACGGAACCGGGGTGCATAGGCGTAATGAGCCTTGGCAGACAAGAATTTCGCCTTGCTTAAGGAAAACCCGCAGCATCCGTCACTCCATTTCAAGAAGGTCGGGCGTTTTTGGAGCGTGCGGATAGGCTTGCACTACCGCGCCCTCGCCACGGAGGTGGACGGCGGCATTCGCTGGCACTGGATCGGGTCGCACTCCGAGTATAACGGCGAAACGTCTTAAGGATCAGAGTTCCCGGAAGCGCCCGGCGCGGAAGTCGGCTTCGGATTTTTCCACCAGCTTGTCCAGCTTGCCGCTTCTCGCGTCTTCCTCGATCTGCCGGTCCCATTCGGCAGCATCCATCTCTTCCAAGAACTTCATAAGCCGTGCGCGCTCCTGTGCGGACAGCTTTGTGACGGCCTTTTCGAGTTCTTCAACGCTCATGATAGGACCATAGCATAGTTCCAAACGGGATTTGCACCCCGTCACACCGCCACCCGCAACTCCTTCAGCCCCCGGAAGAACGGCAAGCTGCGCCATTCCGGCGTCATGTTGGGGTCGGCCAGCCGCACATTCGGGAAACGCTCGAAGAAGGAGAGCAGGGCAACCTGCGCTTCCAGCCGCGCCAGCGGCGCGCCGATGCAAAGATGCAATCCGCCGCCGAACGCCACATGCGGCGCGTCCTTCCGCGCTATGTCGAATTTGTGCGGATCGGGGAAGGCCTCCGGGTCGCGGTTGGCGCCGCGCAGGGACAGGAACATCGATTGCGTCTGGTGGATCGGGCAGCCGCCCACATCCATCTCACGCGGCGCGATGCGGCCGGTGATGTCCACCGGCGATTCATAGCGCAGCACTTCCTCCACCGCATTGTTGATGAGCGTGGGCTCCGCTTTCAGCTTCGCAAGCTGCTCGGGATGGGTGAGGAACAGCCACACCGCATTGCCGATAAGATCGGTGGTGGTGAGATTGCCGCCGATCAACAGGCCCTGAAGATTGGTGGAGATCTCGCCGTCGTTCAGCGGTGCGCCCTCCTGCTGCAGCATCACCATGTCGGAGGTGAGATCGTCCTGCGGTTCTTTCCGCCGCGCGTTCATCAGTTCGCGCATATAGGCCGACAGTGCGTTGCGCGACTTCACATAGAATTCCGTCTGCTCCGGCGTGCGAAAGGGATTGAGGCCCAGGATCGAGCCTTCGCTCCATTCGCGGAATTCCTGAAGCCGCGCATTGTCCACGCCCAGCAGCCGCGCGATCACGTCCACCGGCACGCGCAGCGCGAATTTGTCCATCACGTCGAAGGTTCTGGCGTCGCCGATGCCGTCCAGCCATGCGTTCACCACCTGCTGGACTTTTTCCTTCGAGCGCGCCACGCGCTTGTAGAGCGCCTTGGCGAACGGGCCGCGGATGCGCATGTGATCCGGCTCGTCCATCATCAGAATGCCGGAGCGCTCTTCCTCGTCGTCCACCTGCAACCCGTCCGGCCGCGCCTGCAGGATCGCGCGCGTCACCACCGCCTCTTCTTCCGCGCGCTCG
>JAFECN010000239.1 GCA_018242145.1 Pseudomonadota bacterium | reverse complement strand
CTTCATCTCGTCGATGATCGCGTCGATGCCGCGTTCGAGGATCTGCTTGGTGCCATCCCACGCGCCGCGCGCCATCGCGCCTTTAAGGCCCGGGTCCTCGAAGCCGTAGAGATTGGTGAAGATGCGATCTTTGTCGGCGAGCATTAGGTGGCCGCTCCCGGAGGTTTCTGCGCGGGCGCTTCGCGTTGCTCGGCACCCGGATTTGGCATTTTCGCGTTCGCGCCCGATTCCGCGCCGCCGCCCTGTTGCGGATGGCTGTAGCCGCCTTTGAAAAGCTGCGGGTCCTTCAGCGTCAACGCGCCGCCCGCCGGTTCGGAGGTGTGGCGGCCGTTCTGCGGGCCCGGCTTCGGCGTTTCGCCGCGGCGGAAGGCTTCGAGAATCTTCTCGGTCGTGGGACCGTCGAGATCCTCATAGAAATCCTTGCCGATCTGCATCATCGGCGCGTTCACGCAGGCGCCGAGACACTCCACTTCCATCCACGAGAACTTGCCGTCCGTGGAAACCGTGTGCGGGTTCGGCGCGATGTGCTTCTTGCAGGCGGCGACAACATCGTCGGACCCGCGCAGCCAGCATGGCGTCGTCGTGCAGACCTGCACGAGGTGATCGCCGACCGGCTCCAGATTGAACATTGTGTAGAAGGTCGCGACTTCCAGCACGCGGATATAGGGCATGCCGAGAAGCCGGGCGACATCCTCGATCATCGGCTTGGTGACCCAGCCTTCCTGCTCCTGCCCGATCCACAGCGCCGCGATCACCGCAGACGCCTGACGGCCCGGCGGAAATTTCGCGATCCACTTGTCGACCTCGGCTTTGCCCTGCGCGCTGAACGCAAAGCTGTCCGGCTGATTTGGCGAAAGACGACGAAAACTCACCGGTCCACCTCCCCGAACACCACGTCGAGCGAGCCGAGCACGGCGGAAACATCGGCCAGCATGTGGCCCCTGCAGATGAAATCCATCGCCTGCAGATGCGCGTAAGACGGGGCGCGCAGCTTGCATTTGTACGGTCTGTTGGTGCCGTCGGCGACGAGATAGACGCCGAACTCACCCTTCGGAGCTTCCACCGCGGCATAGACTTCGCCCGCCGGAACATGGAAGCCTTCGGTGTAGAGCTTGAAATGATGGATGAGCGCTTCCATCGAGCGCTTCATCTCGGCACGGCGTGGCGGCACGACCTTATGACTCTCCGCGACGACCGGCCCCGCCGGCATCTTCTCGATGCACTGGCGCATGATCTTCGTCGCCTGGCGCATCTCCATCAGCCGCATCAGGTAGCGGTCGTAATTGTCGCCGTTCTTTCCGACCGGAATCTGGAAATCCAGCTCGCTATAGACTTCGTAAGGCTGCGCGCGGCGCAAATCCCAGGCCACGCCCGTCGAGCGCAGCATCACACCGGACATGCCCCAGGCTTCCGCGTCCGCGCGGCTCACCACGCCGATGTCGACGTTGCGCTGCTTGAAGATGCGGTTGTCGGTCAGCAGAACCTCGATGTCGTCCAGCACCTTGGGGAAATGGTTGGTCCACTCGTAGATGTCGGCGATGAGTTCCGGCGTCAGATCCTGATGGACGCCGCCGGGGCGGAAATATTTGGCATGCATGCGCGCGCCGGACGCGCGCTCGTAGAACACCATCAGCTTCTCGCGCTCTTCGAAACCCCAGAGCGGAGGCGTGAGCGCGCCGCAGTCCATCGCCTGCGTCGTCACCTGCAAAAGATGGTTCAGGATGCGGCCGATCTCGCAATAGAGCACGCGGATGAATTGCCCCCGGCGCGGCACGTCAAGGCCGAGCAGACGCTCCATCGCCAGACAGAACGCATGCTCCTGATTCATCGGCGCGACATAGTCGAGGCGGTCGAAATAGCCGATCGCCTGCAGATAGGTCTTGTGCTCGATCAGCTTCTCGGTGCCGCGATGCAGAAGGCCGATATGCGGATCGACGCGCGTGACGATCTCGCCGTCGAGGTCGAGCACCAGGCGCAGCACACCGTGGGCCGCCGGATGCTGCGGGCCGAAATTGATCGTGATGTTGCGGTCTTCGCCTTCGACGTCCGCTTTGTTGACCGGCGCGGCGCTCATTTCTGAGTCTCCTTCGTCGCCTTCTCGTCGCCGGGAAGAATGTAAGGCGCGCCTTCCCACGGCGACATGAAATCGAAATCGCGGAATTCCTGAACCAGCTTCACGGGTTGATAGACGACGCGCTTCTGCTCGTCGTCATAACGCAGCTCGACATAGCCGGTGAGCGGGAAATCCTTGCGCAGCGGATAGCCGCTGAAGCCGTAATCCGTCAGCAGGCGCCGCAGATCGGGATGATCGGCGAAGGTGACGCCATACATGTCGAACGTCTCGCGCTCGAACCAGTTGGCCGCCGGAAACAAGGGGACGATGGTCGGCACGGAAGTCGCTTCATCCACCTCGGTCTTCACGCGGACGCGCGCGTTGTTGCGGGTGGACAGCAGGTGATAGACGACATCGAAGCGCCTGGCGCGCTGCGGCCAATCCACGGCCGTGATGTCGATCAGGATGGAAAACCCGAACTGATCGCGCAGGCCGTGGATCACGCGGAGGATTTCCGCCGGCTCCGTGGTCAGCGTCAATTCGCCGAACGCAAGCTTCGCCTGAACGCCCGAAAGCGCAGCCGTGACCTTTCCACTGAGTTCGTTCAGATCGGTCATCTGCCCTCAGCGATCGATGTTGCCGGTGCGGCGGATCTTCCGCTGCAGCAGCAACACACCATAGACAAGCGCTTCCGCCGTCGGCGGGCACCCCGGCACATAGATATCCACCGGCACGATGCGGTCGCAGCCGCGCACGACG
>JAFECN010000238.1 GCA_018242145.1 Pseudomonadota bacterium | reverse complement strand
CAACCGACGATTGCGATACCATCGGGCGTGATGACCCAGCAGCCGCCGGCAAGCTGAAACCGGGCAAGCCAGTCGGAGGGATCCGTGAGGGGATGCGCGCAAAGCGCACGGGTGCTATCGGCAGAAACAGCCATAAATCGATCTCCAAGCGATCGGTTGCGGTTAGGGCGGCTCGGGACTGGTACTCCCTTGCCGCCCGTCTTTTTTGCGCGTATAAAGTGAGGATGTCAACAATTGATGCGCGTAAAAAGTTGGGCAGGCCCAAGGTCGATACGCAAGAGGTGAGCGTCCGCATGGATCGGGAATTGCTCGACCGGGTCGACACCTTCGCTGCCGGGCAAGGGATAAAGGGCAGGCCGGAAGCGGTGCGCCGCCTTACCAGGCTGGCGCTTGATACGCTGCAACCATCCCCCGACCCATCACCGGCCGACTAACTCCCGCGCCCGTGAAGCCCGCTGTTCGTCTGATCGTTCGCAGGGTAAGCACCATCCTGCTTATGGCGCTGGCCATCTATGCCGCACTCGCACAACTGGCGACCCTGTTCTGGTAGGGCATCACCCGGGCGTGGCCCATTCATACAAGACAATTGCCGCCGCGCCGATAGGATGTCGGTGCAATCGCCGAAAGGGCGCACTGCACCCCGTCGCCGTAGCGACCCCGGCGGCGGGGTATTCGCCTCAGGCGAATACCTTCAAGGTACCAGCATGATGCTGGTGGCTGTGTGCATGGTGCACATACCTTTAGAGCGCGCCGGGCATTGCCATGATGGCAATACCCCCGCCGGCAGGCCTATGAGGTCGCCGGCGATGCCTGCCCGGCGCCACTGTCAGCCGCCAGCAATTTGCCGCGCCAGTAGACCAGCAAGCGGTCGGCACGCGCCATCGCGTTGGCGGTTGCTTCCGGGTTGGCATGGCCTGGCGTAGCCGCGACCATTTCCCACTGCATCACCATCTCGTCGAGCATGTCGACGATCGCTTGCGGCGTCATGATCCCCGATTTCACCATGCAGGCCATCATCGAGTGGACCATGTTCTGCAGGTGCATCAACCCGCCCTGAAAGTCGGCCACCGTGGCGGCGGCATCGTTGCTTTCCTCGGTCATTCGTCGATCCTCCTATATGATCAGCCGCCGCGATAGCCGTTGCGAATGGCGTGCTGCACCCCGCCGGCCAGCGCCGCGCCATTCTCGCGCGCCCAGCGCTTCACCGAGTGGGCATCGATGGCGGAAATGTTGATGTGATAGGTGTTGCCGCCGCCTTGCTGGCTGCCCGACCCTCGCGAGCCACGCGGACCTGCCTCGCCGACGGCTTCCATCAATCGGCGGTTGTCTGCCGCCGGGATGATGCGCTCGCCGGCATGAACTTGCGCCAGCATGTCGGAAGGAATGTAATTTGTGCCCCGGTCGAAGCTGGCGAGGGAGGCGAACTTCATGATGGCCGCTTGCACGAGCACCGCTTCCGCCGCACCCAACATCGGCCCGACAATCGGAATTGGTGCTTGCGAGGCATAGGCACCCGCCGCGCCAACCGCAGCCTGGCTCGCGATCTGCTTGCCGGCGAGCGCGCTCGCTACCGCGCCAGTCAGCTTGGCCGCGCCCTGCTCCACTACTTGCCGGGCAGTAGAACCGGCTTGCGTTGCCGTGGTTCGCGCCACTTCTGCCGCCGTGGTGGCGGCCGTCTCGCTCGCCAATCCCGCCGTCGTGATGGCAGTCTTGCGTTGTGCAGTAAGCAAATGAAGCAGGATGCCCTTTTGCGATGTGGCCTGTTCTACGTTCAAGCCTTGGGCCTGCAGCAGCTTCCGTTCGGTCCAATACCGAACGTCCTGCTGGATCTCCTGCACCACCAGGTTGGCGCCGACTTGGAGAAGCGTTCGCCCCATCGACTGCCGGCCGCTGATGAACCCTTGGATCAACTGGCCCTCTGCCGCCAGCACCTGCTGGTTGAACCCGCGCCAGGCCTGTGCGGTTTGCTGCGCGGCGCGCTCGTCCATGGCCTTTCGCTTCTCGACCTCGCGCTCATGGTCCGCCGTGAATTGCCGGTCCAGCGCCGCCAGCTGCGATTTGAGGTTGCTGTTGATGATGCGGACCTGATTGGCTGCCTCGACCTCGGCAACGACATCCTTGCCCCGCGCTGCCGCCTTGGCCTCGATCGCCGCGATCTCGGCGCGGGCCTCCTCATGGGCGATGGCTGCCAAGGCATCGCGCTTGCGCTGTGCCGCGCCGATCTCGGCTGCCGCCGCCTCGTCGGCAAGGGCCCGATCGAAAGTGAAGCTGGCTGCCTCACGCCGGCGCCCGAACCCTGCCTTGGCCAGGCTCAAATCGGTCGATGTGTCGCTGTCGGCAATCTGGCGCTGTTGCTGCGCCGCGCGGACCCCGGCGGCCTGTTGCGCGGCTTCGAGCTTGTCGATGATCTCGCCGTAGAGCTTCGAACCCTTCTTCGCCTCGGCCGCCTTGGCCTGCCAGAAGTCGACCTCGAGGTCGCCCATGTCGGCAAGCCAGTCGCCGGTGTCCTCGCGGATTTTGTATTCGCTGGCGCGGAGCTCGTCCGCCATGGCCGTGATCGGGCTGCCACCGCCACCGCCGCCTCCCTTGCCCGTCCTGCCTTTCTTGCCCTTGCCCTCCTCCATCAATCCGGTGTTGAGCTGGCCCGCCGTGAGAGAGGTCCAGGCATCGCCCAGCGTCTTCTGGTTGGCGGTCTCGACCGCAAAGTTCGCGTAGGCGGCGGAAAGCTTCGACAAGGTGGCCGTCGTGATCCTGCCGGCATCGTGCAGCTTCTGCAGCT
>JAFECN010000237.1 GCA_018242145.1 Pseudomonadota bacterium | reverse complement strand
TTGTCGCCGATGGTGCGCGATGTGGTGAGCACGCGCAGCCGCGCGAAGCCCTTGCCGTCGACCACCAGCACCGTGGGCTCGCCTTTCTCGTCGCGGCTCACGGCCTGTTGCGGCACGAGGATCGCATTGTTCTGCGTGCCTTCGGCCACGGTCGCGCGCACGAACATGCCCGGCAGCAGCAGATTGTTCGGGTTGGGGAAGATCGCGCGCAGCGTGACGGCGCCGGTCGTGGGATCGACGGTCACTTCGCTGAACTGCAGCGTGCCTTTCACCGGATACGTCGTGCCATTGTCGAGCGTGAGCGTGGCGGGCGCGTCCTTGTCCGGCGAAACGCCGCCGGCCTGCATCGCCTGTTTGAGGTTGAGCAATTCCACGCTGGACTGCGTGATGTCCACATAGATGGGATCGAGCGTCTGGATCACCGCGAGCGCCGTGGTCTGGTCGGAGGTAAGGAGCGCGCCTTCGGTGACGGAAGAACGCCCGATGCGGCCGGAGATCGGCGCCACGATGCGCGTGCGATCCAGATTGACCTTCGCGGCGTCTGCATTCGCCAGGGCCTGCTTGTAGGCGGCGACGGCATCGTCGTAGTCCTGCGGCGCGACCGCGTTCAGCTTCTCCAGCGCGGCATAGCGTTTGGCTTTCGCGCGCGCGGTGACGAGCGCGGCGGCGGCGTTGTCATACGCGGCTTTGTAGGGCGCCGGATCGATCTGGTAGAGCGGCTGTCCCGCCTTCACCATCGAGCCTTCGACGAAGAGGCGCTTCAGAAGAATGCCGCTCACCTGCGGGCGCACTTCGGACACCGCATAGGAATCGGTGCGGCCCGGAAGCTCCGCGGTCAGTTGCACCGGTTCGGTCTTCAGCGTGACGACGCCGACGGTCGGCGGCGGACGCTTGGGCTGTTCGCTCTGTCCGCAAGCGGTGACGAGAAGACAACCGAGCAGGGCGAATCCGAGGCTCGCGGTCTTGCTGGAAAAAGAGGTCATGCAGGATGGCTCGATACGAATGGATGCGGCCGCTGGGGAAACGGCAGCCGGGAGCACTGCGTATCCTTCGCAATCGCAATAATCTAGTGAGGTGCACGCCATTTTGAATGGCCATGCGTATGCGGCATGCGGGTGGCGCAATGTTATGAAATTAAATTACTAACATTGCGCAACCATATCAGCGCGCAATGCGGAGACTTGGCAGCAGCGGCGCCTACGACATCAGGCCGAAGATCTGATCGATCGCCATTCTGACGAAGGGAACCGCCAGCGCGATGATCCCGAAGATGACGGCCACAAGGCCGACAAGGGACCAATCGTGCACCCGGTCCGGCTCATGATGATGGACCAATGCCATGTTTTCCTCCCAAGACGGATTCTGCGATCCGCTTAATGAAGCGATCATGCGCCCATTCGGTTCACTGCGCCAAGCAAAAAACGGGGTTGGTGAACGGGCCGAAGGGCCTATTTCCGGGGATTTCCGGCCCAAATCTCGATCCAGAGGAACAAAGTTCCCTCGGAGAAGGCGAGGAGGCCGGTCTCCCTGCGATCCAGCCGCAGAATGTCGCCCGGCTCCAGGGCGATGACGTCCGTGCCATGGGATGCGGTGGTCGCGGCGAGCGGTGCGCAGAATCGCGCGCCCGCCGCCTGTGATAATGACAAGTCTATGTTCCGCCCGCGCGTCTTTGCCGTGCGCGCGGTGAAGGCGCCGCGGCGGGTCATCACGTTCAGATCGCGCGCCGTGCCGACGAGTTCGGCGCTGGTGGCCACATCGCCGGGAAAATCGAGCGGCTCGGAATCCGGCGTGAGCGTTACGGCGCCGCGGCCCGCGATCGACAGCGTCACCTGGCCTTTCAGCAGAACGAGTGTCCGGTCGATTCCGGGAAACAGCGAGAACGGCCCGCCGCGCGCGATATCGGCGATGCTGATGCGCCAGCCGAAATCGTCGAAGCCCGCGCCTTCGGGATAGACCGCGACTTCGGATGTCGTGCCGCCGCCGTTCTTCCATGGCACCGCCATGCGTTCGCCGGCCCGAAGAATCCGCATGTCACGCTTCCCCGCGATCCCCGCGCTTTGTCGGTCCATTCGCCGCGCTGCACAAGGGCTTTGCGGTTAGACATGCGCGCATCGCTGTATCAGATTGCGGCGCGAGGGAGATGATCATGCGTTTGTCGATTTCTGTTGCGGCTCTGGTGCTGGTGGCGACGGCGGCGCATGCCTCCGACGAAACGCGCTGGAAAGCGGAAGCGGCGCGCGTGGAGATCGTGCGCGACGATTGGGGCATCGCGCATGTGCATGGCAAGAGCGATGCCGACGCCGTGTTCGGCATGGCCTATGCGCAGGCGGAAGACGATTTCAACCGCGTGGAGATGAACTATGTCACCGCGCTCGGCCGCATGGCGGAAGCCGAAGGCGAAAGCGCGATCTGGCAGGATCTGCGCCAGCGCCTGTTCATCGACCCGGAAATACTGAAAGCCGATTACGCCAAAAGCCCGGACTGGCTGAAGGCGCTGATGAACGCCTGGGCGGACGGGCTCAATTATTATTTGGCCACGCATCCGAACGTGAAGCCGAAGGTGATCGCGCATTTCGAACCGTGGATGGCGCTGTCGTTCAGCGAGGGCAGCATCGGCGGCGATATCGAGCGGGTGAAGCTGACGCCGCTGGAGAACTTCTACGGCCATCGCCGGCTCGGCATGACGCGCGACGAGCGCGGGCTGGTGTTCCACGAGCCGAGCGGCTCCAACGGCATCGCCATCGCGCCGTCCGACACGCGCGACGGCCATGCGCTGTTGCTCATCAATCCGCACACCACCTTCTTCTTCCGCTCGGAATTGCAGATGGCGAGCGACGAAGGGCTGGATGCCTATGGCGCCGTGACCTGGGGCCAGTTCTTCGTCTATCAGGGATTCAATCGGCATATCGGCTGGATGCACACCTCCAGCGCCGTGGACAATGTGGACGAGTTTGCGGAGGACATCGTTCATCAGGACGGCAAGCTGTTCTACCGCTACGGCAAAGCACTTCGCCCGCTGGGCCAAAAGAGCATCGCCATCGCCTATCGCAAGGCGGACGGCACGACGGGCACGCGCAGCTTCACCACCTATTACACGAGCCACGGCCCGATCGTCCGCGAGGCAAACGGCAAGTGGATCAGCATCGCGCTGATGAACACGCCCGTCGCCGCGCTGGAGCAAAGCTGGCTGCGCACCAAGGCGACGGATTATGCGTCCTACATGAAGGTGGCGGAACTGAAGGCCAATTCCTCCAACAACACCATCTTCGCCGACGACAAGGGCGAGACGGCGCTGCTGCTGCCGCAATTCATGCCGAAGCGGAACGACAAATTCGATTACACAAAGCCGGTGGACGGTTCCGATCCGGCGACGGACTGGCAGGATCTTACGCCGCTCGCCGATCTGCCGCATGTCGTCGATCCGAAGAACGGCTGGCTCTACAACACCAACAACTGGCCCTATTCGGCGGCGGGCGCCGACAGCCCGAAGCAGGCGGACTATCCCAAATACATGGACACGGTGGGCGAGACGCCACGCGGCATCCATGCCATGCGCGTGCTGAACGCGCAGAAGGCCTTCACCATGCAATCGCTTCTGGCCGCGGCCTTCGATCCCTATCTGCCGGCCTTCGCGAAGCTCATTCCGCCGCTGGTAACGGCGTATGACGATCTTCCCGCGCGCGACCCGTTGAAAGCCAAGTTGAAAGACCAGATCGCTTTGCTCCGGGATTGGGATTTCCGATGGTCGGACCATTCGCTGGCCACATCGCTGGCCGTGTTCTGGGGCGACACGCTGTTCGACCAGACCGTCGAGGACGCCAAGGCGAAGGGCATCAACCCTTACGAATACATGCTCGATGTGCCCGGCGCCGAAAAGCTGAAGGTGCTGGTGGAGGCGTCGGACAGGTTGCAGAAAGATTTCGGCAACTGGCGCATGCCGTGGGGCGCGATCAACCGCTTCCAGCGCGTGACCGACACCATCGAACCGCATTTCGACGATGCGCTGCCCAGCATCCCGGTGCCGTTCGTCTCCTCGCGCTGGGGCTCGCTCGCCTCGTTCGGCGCCAAGCGCTATCCGAACACCAAACGCTATTATGGAACTTCGGGAAATAGCTTCGTCGCGATTGTGGAGTTCGGGCCGAAGATTCGCGCCATTGCCGTGACGGCAGGCGGGGAGAGCGGCGATCCCCAATCGCCGCATTTCAACGACGAAGCCGTCCGCTATGCGCGCGGCGAATTGCGGCCGGTCTATTTTTATCCCGAAGACCTGAAGGGGCATGTGGAACGCCGCTATCGCCCCGGCGACGCGATGGCAGCGCCGTAACCGGCTTCACCGCGTTCCGCGCAAGGGCATTTCATTTTGTGACAGCAGCGATTGCGCATCCCATGTGCGCGGCGCGCATGGCCGCACCGCTTGAAATTGGTTGCTCAGGCAACCATTGTCCCGGCAGTCGTTTGGACAAGCCGCCATGCCAAAACCCTACTTTCGCGCGGACAATTTCAACTGCCGCCAGTCGATGGGCTATCTGACCCGCCGGGTGCAGAACCTCACCAACCCGCACGCCGAAGCGATCTTCGCCGACCAGGACCTCACCTTCACCCAGTGGATCTGCCTCATGGGCCTGCGCGAGGGCGTGGCGGAAACCAATGCCGATCTGGCGCGTCATCTCAATCATGACGCGGGCGCGGTCACGCGCGTGGTGGACGATCTGGAGCGGCGCGGCCTCCTGCGCCGCGAGCGCAGCAAGACCGACCGCCGCGTGGTGAAGCTGATCCTCACCCCGCAGGGCAGGGCGGTGGCGAAGATGCATGTGCCGCCGATCGTGGATTTCTGGAACCGCGTGACCGACGCATTCACGCACCGGGAGATCAAGCAGCTTATCGACCTGACGGCGCGCCTGATCGCGCGGCTCGAAACGGAGCCGATGCACGAACCCGCCGCGAAGGCGAAAGCGAAGAAGAGGGCCGTGAAATGAGACGCCTTGTCGGCCTTCTTCTCGCAACCAGTTTGTTGGCCGGATGCGTGGACGCCCCATCCACCGTCCCGAGCCAGACGGCGCTCAAGCCTGTGTCTCTCGGCTTGAGCGCCGCCCCTACCCCCGCGATTGCCGATCGCTGGTGGACGGCGTTCGGCGATCCGCAGCTCGATACGCTGGTGGATGAGGCGCTGAAAGGCAGCCCCACCTTGCAGGTGGCGCTGGCCCGCATGCGCGAGGCGCAGGCGCAATTGTCGGTCAGCCGGGCGGCCACCTATCCGCAGATCACCCTCGACGGGCAGGACCAGCGCACGCATTTCAGCAGCAACTACATCATCCCGCCGCCCTATGCCGGAACGATGCGGTGGTACGGGCAAGTGCAGGCGAACCTGTCGTGGTCGCTCGATCTCTTCGGCAAGGAGGCCGCGCAGGTGAATGCCGCGCGCGCCAGTGCGGACGCTGCCGCGCTCGATGCCGAAGCCGCACGCCTCGCTCTCGCGGGCACCGTCACGCAGGCCTATATCGCGCTGGACCGTGCTTATCTCCTCGCCGATGTCGCTGGGGAAACGGTGAAGCAGCGCGAAGCCGTGTTGCATCTCACGCAGGGGCGCGTGAACAGCGGGCTGGACAGCAAGGCTTCCGATGAACAGGCGAAGGCGCTTCTGGCCATCGCGAAGGAAGATCTGATCCGCGCCAACGCCGCGCGCGATCTTGCCGTGCATCAGATCGCGGCGCTCATCGGCCGCGGCGCGGATGCTTATGGCATCGCGCGTCCGAAGCTGAATCGCGATGCACTGGCGCTGCCGTCCGTGCTGCCCGCCGATCTTCTTGCGCGCCGGGCCGACATCGCGGCGGCGCAGGCGCGCATCGCGGCGGCCACCTCGGGCCGCGAAGCAGCGCATCAGGCGTTCTATCCCGACATCAATCTCATCGGCGCAGCCGGTTTTGCCGCCATCGGCCTCAGCACGTTGTTCAACGGCAGTTCCG
>JAFECN010000236.1 GCA_018242145.1 Pseudomonadota bacterium | reverse complement strand
TTCGGCCGCGGAAACCGATGGACCCTGGGCGAGCAGCGTTTCGGTGGCCTGCCGCAGCAGATCGCGGCGCCGGTCGCTCGAAGATTCCTGCGCGAAATCCTTCAACAATGCAAAATTGGAACTCACGGCCCGGCCCGCCCGAATATCGCCGGGATAGTCTATGGCGCCGCCCCTTAATAACTGTACGAAACAGTCCCTAAACTTCGAGCCTTCCGGTCGCAGGTGCTACCGCCAGACTTATCTCATTGAAAACGAAAGGGTTTTCCTCGCGCCCCGGCGCTTGACTTGCGCGCGCCGATGGCTAGGTTACCGGCCCTTCGGCGCACAGATTCAAGGACCCGTCATGGCGAAGCCCACCACCGCGAAAATCCGTCTCAACAGCTCCAGCGGCAGCGGCTTCTTCTACGTCACGAAGAAGAACACGCGCACCATGACCGAGAAGTTCAAGATCAAGAAATACGATCCGGTGCTGCGCAAGCATGTCGAATTCAACGAAGGCAAGATCAAGTAATCTGCCGTCGTTCGCGCGTTTCAAACCCCGCCCGGCCCGGCCGCGGCGGGGTTTTCGCTTTCAGGCCACCCGTTTGCCGCGTGCCGCTTCCACACGGGCGATAAACGGCAGGATCAATTCGCGCAGGGTCGGAATGACCTCCAGCGGAAGATCGTGCCCCCAGCCTTCGATCTCGTGATGCTCCGCGCCGGGAATGCATTGCGCGGTATGCCGCCCCGCCGCCGGCGGGATCAGCGTGTCGGAGGAGCCGTGCAGCACCAGCGTCGGCACCTTCAGCGATGCCAACCGCTCCGTGCGCGGCGGGCTCGCCATGATCGCCGCCCACTGGCGCAACGTCCCTTCGGGATAGAACGAACGGTCATAAGAACGTCCGATCAATTCGCCCAATCGCTTTTCATCGAACGGCCATTTGGTCGAGGCATAGGCACGCCTGCCCTTCAGCGAATGCGCGATGACGCTTTCGCGATCCGTGCCCTCCGGCCGCGCCATCAAGGCCGCCTGCGCTTCCGGCGAGGAGCGCGGCAGCGACGGATCGGAGGTGGTGGAGAAGATCGAGATCAGCGAGCGCGCCTTCTTCGGATGATCCAGCGCCACAAGCTGCGCGATCATCCCGCCCATGCTGGCGCCCGCGATATGCGCGCTCTCGATACCCAGTTCGTCCAGCAGCGCCGCCGCATCGCTCGCCATATCGGCCAGCGTATAGGGAACATCCGGCTTGCGGCCCGCCTTCAGCGATTCAACGATGTCGCCGGTCTTGGGAAAGATGCCGTCCCATTTCTGCGTCAGGCCCACATCGCGGTTGTCGAAGCGGATCACGCGCAGGCCCGCATCCGCCAGCATGGCAAAGAACTCGTCCGGCCAGCTTGTCATCTGCGAGCCGAAGCCCTGGATCATCAGAAGCGGCGTGCCGTCCTTCGGACCGGCCTCGTCATATTCGATCTCGATGCCGTTCGCCTTGATCTTCATGCCGCCCTCGCCTTCTCGACGTCCTGCACGAAATCGCCGACGAGTTTCAGATAGACGGGCACCAGTGCATTGGTGAAGTCATGCGCCATGCCCGGAACCAGATGCAGCTTCGCGCCCGGAATGGACGCGGCGGTGTCTTTCCCGCCTTCCATCGGTACCAGCGGATCGGCCTCGCCATGGATCACTTGGGCAGGCGCCTTAACGTTCTTGAGGATATCGTTGCGCGGGGGCGATGCCACGATGGCCAGCAACTGCCTGCCAATCCCGGCCGGATCGTAGGGCGAACGGTCCACGGCAGCTTCCACCGTCGCGCGCAACTCTTCATCCGACGCCGCAAAGCCGGGGCTGCCGATGATGCGCCATGTCTTGATCCCCTGCGCGATGCGATCCGCGCGGCTGTCGCTGGCGGGCGGCGTGGTCAGCGCGGCCATCGCTTCCGGCTTGGCCTGCGGAAGATCGCGCCGCCCCGTGGTGGACATGATCGAGGTCAGGCTGATTGTGTGTTCGGGATATTTCGCGGCCACGATCTGCGCGATCATCCCGCCCATCGACGCCCCCACGATATGCGCGCGCTTGATGCCCAGCGCATCCAGCAGGCTGACCGCATCCTTCGCCATGTCGTCCAGAAGATAGGGCGCATCGACCGGCTGGCCGCTCATCGCCTTCATCATCGCCTCGCCGATGTTCGGCGCGCCAAGCTGCGAAAGATGGGCGGACAATCCGATGTCGCGATTGTCGAAGCGGATCACGCGGAAGCCCTTCGCCGCCAATCCTTCGCAGAACGCGGTGGGCCACATGGTCATCTGGGCCGAAAAGCCCATGATAAGCAGGATGGCCGGGTTGCTGTCGCGCCCGAAGCTTTCATATTCGATGTCAATCCCGTTCGTCTTTACCTGCGGCATTGCCCGTCCCTCCTTTTTGTTGTCTGTAGGCGAGCCTAGCAGAGCTTCCGTGCCGTACACCAAGCCCAAATGCGCCGAGACTTGAGCCGCCTGTCCAACGAGGTTTTCGACCTGCTGATCGTCGGCGGCGGGGTCACGGGCGCCTGCGTGGCGCGCGACGCGGCGCGGCGCGGCCTGAAGGTGGCGCTGATCGAGAAAAACGATTTCGCCCACGCCACCAGCGCGCACAATTCCAAGCTGATCCATGGCGGCCTGCGCTATCTGCGCAATTTCGAGCTGGGTCTCGTGCGCGAATCCCTGCGCGAACGCCGCATCTGGCAGCGCACTGCGCCCCATCTGGTGCATCCGCTGCCCTTCCTCATTCCGCTCTACAACACGGGCTTCAAGGGCCGCGCCACGCTGGCTGCGGGCCTGTCGCTTTACGATGTGCTGTCTTACGACCGCGGCTGGCTGGATGACCCCGACCAACGCCTGCCCGGCCATTCTTTTCTCAATGCGAAAGATGCGGCCGCGCGCGAACCCTCCCTTGCCGGGCCGGGCTTTGAAGGATCGTTCCTCTATTACGACGCGCAGATGTATTCGCCGGAACGCCTTGCGCTGGAGTGCATTCTCGATGCCTTCGCGCATGGCGCAGCGGTGGCGAACCACGTCGCGTCCGACGGCCTGCTTATCCGCAACGGCGTCATCGAAGGCGCGAAGGCGCACGATCGTCCCAGCGACGCGCATTTCGATGTCCGGGCGAAGGTGACGCTGCTCGCCGCCGGGCCGTGGGCCGACATCTTTTTGGCGCAGGCGCTGGGCAGGCCGGCGACGCACAAGATCCTGCGCGCCAAGGGCATTCACCTGATCGTTCCGGCGATGACGAAGCAGGATGCGCTCACCGTTGCCGCGGGCGGCGGCCATTTCTTCGTGCTGCCGTGGCGCGGCCATGCCCTGCTCGGCACCACCGACACCGCGTTTCGCAGCCAGCCGGACGATGTGGGCGTGACGGAGTCCGACATCGACGACTTCCTCGCCTTCATCAACGCCAATCTGCCCTCCGCGCATCTGTCGCGCGCGGAGGTGCAGCATTGGTATGCGGGTCTGCGCCCGCTGGTGGATGACGGCTCCGGCGACACCTATGGCGCCAGCCGCCGCGCCGAGCTTGTCGATCACGCGAAAGACGATGGCCTGAACAACCTCTTCTCCGCCATCGGCGGCAAGTGGACGACCTCGCGCGATCTGGCGCAGCAGACGGTGGACACCATCGTCCGCAAGCTTGGCGTGAAAGTGAAGCCGAGCGGAACGGAAAGCGCGCCGCTGCCCGGCGGCAACATCGCGCGCTTCGCCGCTTTCAAGGCACAGATGGAAGCCGAGCACGATCCGGTGCCGAACATCGATCATCTGGCGCGGCTCTACGGAACGCGCGTGCGCGAGGTTCTGGCGCTCTGCCGCAACCGCCCCGACCTGCGCGAGCCGCTCTCCGAGTCCGGCGACATCGGCGCGCAGGTGCTGTTCGCCATGCAGCAGGAAGCCGCGCTCACGCTGGACGATGTCGTGATGCGCCGCACCGGCATCGGCCAGCTCGGCAATCCCGGTGTGGACCGGCTGAACCGCGTCGCCGACATCATGGCGGCCGAACTGTGTTGGGACGACGCGCGCAAGCGCAGCGAGCTTGCGAGCGTTCAGCGCAACTTCCAGCTCACCACGGCGCCGCAATGAGCGCCCTGGTCGTGGTCAACCCGCGGTCCGGCGGCGGCCGCACCCGGCGCGAATGGCGCGCTATCGAACGCGCGCTGGAAAGCGCCTATCCCAACATGACCGTGGTCAAAACGCGCCGCCGCGGCGATGCCACCGCGCTCGTCCGTGAAGCGCTGCTGGAAGGCTGCTCCGAAATCGTGGCGGTCGGCGGCGACGGCACGATCAACGAAGCGGTCAACGGCTTCTTCGCGGAAGGCGGGCCGATTGCGCCGGATGCGGTGTTCGCTTTCGTCACCAGCGGCACCGGCGGCGACTTCCGCAAAAGCTTCGGCATCGCGCCCGGTTACGAAGCCGCCATCGCACGGCTGAAATCGGCGAAGGTGCGCACCGTCGATGTCGGCCGCGTGTCGTGCCTGTCGCGGCACGGCGCGCCGGTGACGCGCCACTTCATCAACATCGCCTCTTTCGGCATGTCCGGAGTGATCGTGGATTCGGTGAATCGCGCGCGCATCGCCAAACTCTTCGGCGGCAAATTCGCGTTCGCCTTCCACAGCCTGATGGGCATGCTGCGCTATCGCGACCGCGCGGTGCGCATCCGCGTGGACGGGGCGCTGGACGAGATCACCCGCATCTCCACCGTCGCGGTGGCGAACGGGCTCTATTTCGGCGGCGGCATGAAAGTGGCGCCCAACGCCCGGCCCGACGACGGCCTGTTCGACGTCATCGTCATGGGCGGCACACCCAAAAGCCGCGCCGCCGCGGACATGAAACTCATCTATACCGGCGAGCATCTGAACAACCCGGCGGTGCGTGCCTTGCGCGGCAGCCGCGTGGTGGCCGTCCCGGTGGCCGAGACCGGCGGGCATCCGGTTCTGGTGGAAGTGGACGGCGAAAGCGCGGGCCGTTTACCAGCAACCTTCGAAATTCTGCCCCGTGCCCTCAATTTACGCTGTTGATCTGATATAGCTGGCTGAGATGAATTGATTTTCTTTTTCGTCATGGCCGCCCACCGTGGCGGCCATCCATTTTCCAGAGGCCCATCCGTTCCTGCGCCGCTTCTGGAAAATGGATGGCCGGGACAAGCCCGGCCAAGACGGATTTGGATAAACTTTATAAGAACGACTCTTAGCGTGACTTTATGAGCGCCGATCGCACGAAGATTAGCTGGAACGGCTGGGGTTGGGCCGCGCACAAGGACGAGGTCGCCGGCAACGAAGCCGCGTGGGCATGGCTCGCGAACGAACTCGGCATGCCGAGCCTTCTGGCCACCCCGGCCCGCGCGCTGGACGACATCGCGCTGACGCCGTCCCGATTGGAGGCGTCGCACCGCGCGCACTTCGCCAAGGTGCTGGGCGAAGACCGCGTGCGCGACGATCCGTTCGAACGCGCCTTCCATGCGCGCGGCCGCTCCTATCACGACCTTCTGCATCTGCGCGCGGGCAACGTGACCACCGCGCCTGACGCGGTTCTCTATCCGCGCGGCACCGAGGAAGTGCTTTCGATCCTGTCCTTCGCATCGGAGAACGCCATCGTGGTCGTTCCCTATGGCGGCGGCACCAGCGTCGTCGGCGGCGTCACCGCGGATGCGGGCGGTTTCAGATCCGTCGTCTCGCTCGACATGTCGGGCATGGATCGGCTCATCGGCGTCGATCCCGTCTCGCGCACCGCGACGGCCGAAGCCGGCATTTACGGCCCCGCGCTCGACAAGGCGCTGCGCGCGCAGAATGTCGTACTCGGCCACTATCCGCAGAGCTTCGAGTTTTCCACGCTGGGCGGCTGGATCGCTCATCGCGGCGCGGGCCAGCAATCAGGGCGTTATGGCCGCGCGCAGGACTGGCTCGTCGCCGCAAAACTCGCCACGCCGCTCGGGCTGCTCACGACCGAAGATTTTCCGGGTTCCTCTGCAGGCCCGCGCCTCACCGATCTGGTTCTGGGTTCGGAAGGGGCGTTCGGCGTCATCACCGAAGCGACCTTTCATATCCATCCCGCACCGGCCGCGCGCCTTTACACCGGTTTTCTCTTTCCCGATTTCGCTAGTGGCGCCGCCGCCATCCGCCAGGCCGTGCAGGAAGACCTGCCCGTCGCGATGCTGCGTCTCTCCGATGCGGAAGAAACGCGGTTCTATCGCGCCTATGGTTCGGTCGGGAAACGCAGAGGCATCGGCAGCCGCATCGCGGACGTCTATCTGAAATACCGCAAGTTCGGCGACAGCGCCGCGGCGATGGTCGCGGGCTTCGAGGGAGACAAGGCAACGGTCGAACATTCGCACCAGCGTTTTGCCGAGATCGCCAAAAAGCTCGGTGCGCTCGCCATCGGCAAAAACACCGGCGCGCGCTGGTACGAAGGCCGCTTCCACGGCCCCTATCTGCGCGAGCCGATGATGGATCGCGGCCTTGGCGTCGATACGCTCGAAACCGCCACAAGCTGGTCGAAGATCGACGCGCTCTATGCCGCGGTGAAGACGGCACTGGAAGACACGATCCAGCAAACCGCGCCGCGCCCCGGCGCGCGCGGCATCGTCGCCT
>JAFECN010000235.1 GCA_018242145.1 Pseudomonadota bacterium | reverse complement strand
CGCCGCTTGCGCCCGCGCTACTTCGGCTTGCGCCGTCAACACATCCGCCCGCCGCACAGCCACTTCGCCTTGCCCCGCGCGCGATTGCTCCAACCCCGCCTGCGCCTGTTGCACCCGAGTCTGCGCCGCCTGCACCGCCGCGCGCTGGATATCGACCTGCTTCTCGGCCGACCCTTGCCGCTCCCGCGCCGCCTGCAACTCGCTCTCCGCAACCTTTGCCGCTGCGACATACGCATCGAATTGCTGTGCTGAAATTTCAGCCTTCGCGATCAGCGGCCGCATGCGGTTCAAGTCTGCCTGCGCACGCTCTGAGGCCGCTTGCTTTGACCGTACATTGGCCCGCGCGAAAGCCAGCTCCGCGCCCGACGCTTGTTCCAACCCCGCTTGCGCGCGGATCACTTCGGCCTCCGCGGATGCCACCTGCGCCGCGGCCGACGATGTACCCGACGTCGTCGTCTCCCGCGTCAACGGCACCACCGCGCTCGCACCCGATACCGCGCTCTGCGCTTTGAGCACATCGGCCCGCGCCCGCTGCACGCGCACTTCATAGTCCCGCGGGTCGATCCTCACCAGCACTTGCCCGGCCTTCACATGCTGGTTGTCATCCACCAACACCTCCGCGATGTGGCCCGCCACCTTCGGCGCCACCCACACCAAGTGCCCGTCCACCTGTGCATCGTCCGTGTTCTCGCGGCCCGCGTAGAACAGGAACCAGATCGCGACTGCCGCGCCCGCGAACACCAGTCCGCCCAGCAGCAGCCAGAGCCACAGCCGCCTCGGCGTCTCTTCATTTTCCGAAGGCTCCGGAGCCGGCGGATCCTTCCGTTCCGGCCACGTATCCGCGGGAGCCTGACGTTGCTCTGCCTTCCGTTCTTCCCTCAATTCGGTAGTCATTGTCTTCTCCTCATTCATCTCGTTGAACTCAGTGCACGGCCGCTGCGTCCGCCGACGGCGCGCCCTTGCTCTTCTTCATGAAGAACATCAGCGGCGCCACGCCCAGAAACAGAATGCCCAGCAGCCAGAACGCGTCGGCGAACGCCAGCATCGATGCCTGCCGTTGCACCGTGCCGTAAACCATGCCGTACGCCTGGTGCAGCGCATCGGCCGCGCTCATGCCGCGTGCCTGTAAGGTCGCTGCTATCTGCTGCAGCGTCGTTTGAAACGTCGGGTTCGAAGGCGTCAAATGCGAGACCAGCGCTTGCTGATGCGCCTGCCCGCGCCGCGCCAGCATCGTCGTCACAAACGCGATGCCGGAACTGCCGCCGATGTTGCGCGCCAGAT
Source organism: Pseudomonadota bacterium (assembly GCA_018242145.1). Taxonomy (GTDB): domain Bacteria; phylum Pseudomonadota; class Alphaproteobacteria; order Micropepsales; family Micropepsaceae; genus Rhizomicrobium. The sequence continues at coordinate 3,968 of JAFECN010000235.1, read as the reverse complement.
TGATCAACCCCGTGGCATAGTTCGTCCGGTCCCGCGGCACAAAGGAGAACGCTGCCGTGTTGATCGGCACAAATAGAAACGCGAGCCCTACGCTTTGGATGATGCGCGCCGTCACCGCGGTTCGCATGTCGACATCGAGCGTGAACCGCGCCATGTACAACAACCCCATCGAACTCACCGCCACGCCGAATACCACCAGCCACTTCGGCTGCATCTTGCGCAGCAGCACGCCCACAATCGGCATCGCGAACAAGATCACCAGTCCGCCCGGCGATAGCACCAGCCCGCTCAGCATCGCCGTGTACCCGAGCAGCGTCTGCAGCATTAACGGCAGCAACGTCGTGCTGCCGTAGAGGACAAATCCCAGCAGCAGCATCGCCATCGTGCCGATTGCCAGATTGCGCTCTTTCAAGACCCGGAAGTCGATGATCGGGTCTTTCGTGTGCAGCTCCCAGACCACCACCGCCACCAGGCACACCAGCGCGATCAAACCGGAGAGCACAATCAGGTGCGATCCGAACCAGTCATTCCGTTGCCCTTCATCCAGAAAGATCTCGAGCGCGCCCAAGCCAATCGCGAGCAGGCTTAACCCGATGTAGTCCAACCGCAGCCCTTCCGCGAAGCTACGCCGCTTCAGATACGGAGGATCGTGCACAATCATCGACGTCATGAACAGCGACAACGCGCCCACCGGAATGTTGATCAGAAAGATCCAGTGCCAGCTGAAGTTGTCCGTGAGCCATCCGCCCAGCGTGGGGCCGATCACCGGAGCCACCACCACGCCCATGCCGTAAACCGCCATTCCCATGCCGCGCTTCTCGGGCGGAAACCGCTCGATCAGGATCGCTTGCGAGATCGGCTGCAACGCTCCGCCGCCCAATCCCTGCAGTACGCGGAACAGGATCAGGAAGCCCAAACTCGGCGCCAGTCCGCACAACGCGGAGGCCACCGTGAACAGCGCGACGCAGAACATGTAATAGCGTTTGCGTCCCATCAGCATTGAGAACCATCCGCTCATTGGCAGGATGATCGCGTTCGCTACCAGGTATGAAGTCAGCACCCACGTACTCTCATCCACCGATGCGGACAAGCTCCCGGCAATGTGCGGCAGCGCTACGTTGGCCACGCTTGTATCCAACACCTCCATGAACGTGGCGAGCATCACCGTCGCCGCCACAACCCACGGATTGATCTCGTGCGTGTGCTTCACCGGCTTAGCGGCCATACAGCGTCTCCATCCGTCCGGTGGATCGCGCCAGATCCGCCCGCGCCTGGTTGTAGCGGTACAACGCCGCGATCTGGTTGTCATTGGCGCGCGACAGCGCATCCTGCGCGGAGATCACTTCGATGTTGTTGGCCACACCAGCCTTGAATCGATCCTGCGCCTGCTCCACTTCTTCGGTCGCCAGCTTCACGCCCAGGTTCGCCACTTCCACTTCATTGCGCGCCGCGTTCAACTGCGCCACCGCGGTCTTTACTTCCACTGAGATCCGGTTGCGCACGTCCGTCTCTTGTTCCTTCAAGCGCCGCTGCTCGATCTCCACTTGCGCCGTCTCCGCGCCAATGCGTCCGCCGGTGAACAGCGGAATGTCGATGCCAGCCTGGTATTGATACGTGGGGATCGCGTTGGTCGGCGAGAGTCCGGCTTCCGCGAACGCGCCGTTCACGCTGAGCCGCGGCAATCGCGACGCTCGTGCAGCGCTCTTCTCCAGATCCAGCCGCTTCCGCTGCGCGGCAATCTCTTGCAACTCCGGCCGCGACCCAAACGCTTCGTCCACCGTCTGCTCCGCCGAATACTCGGGCGTCTGGAAGAACGCTATGGAATCTGCTAGTTCGATCTGTTGCCGCGCATCCACGCCCAGCAATCGAGCGAGCGCAAATATCGCCGAGTCGCGCTGAGTTTGCGCCACAATCAGCCGCTGCTTCTCGTTCTGCAACTCCACCCGCGCTCGCAGCGTGTCGATGCCCGTGCCCACGCCCGCCTTCTGCAAGTCGGACGCTTGGTTGAACAGGTTCTGCGCCAGCTCCACGCGTGACTGCGCGGCTTGCACCTCCGCCGCCGCACGCTGGCCCGTCAGATATTGCGAGACCACGAGCAGCACCGCTTCCTCCCGCGCCGTCACCTCTCGCGCTTGGCTGACCTTGATCCCTTCCTTCGACGCTTGATACCGCCGCAGCAGCGTGAGATCGAAGACCGGCGCGCTGAATGTGGGACCCGCTTGCGACACCCAGAACGGTCCAATATGCTGCGGGAATCCTGGGATGCGCGACCCGAAGTTCGTCTCAATGTTGCCGCGCAGCACATGCTGATTCACAGACAACGACGCCTGCGGCAGCAACCCGGACCGTGCGATCCGCCGCTGTTGTTCTGAGAAATCCGTATCCAACTGCGACAGGATCACGCGAGGGTTCTGCTTCAGCGTGAGCGTCACCGCATCCTTCAACGTCAACCGTAAAGGCTGTCCCGGAGCAACCGGCATGTCGGCGCCGCGCGCTGGGATCACGCTCAGCAAGAACGCCATCGTGAGCCCGACCACGCCTTTGCAGATCTGGTCGATCACCGTGCAGTTCAGCGGACCCCGCGCCTCAAACCGTGCGCCCTTCCGATGCATACACGCCAACAGCAACCGCCCCTCGGGCGCGATGCTCGTCACGCCGCGCAGGTCAACCACGCACTCGCCGGACCCGGCGGTCTTCACCGCATCCGCCCAGCAGCGCTCCAGTTCATCCACCCACGGACCCGCCAGTTTGCCCTCCAGCCGCATCCGGAATGGCTGAGTGGCGCCCTCCACAGTAATTTTCAGCATGGCCGCTCTTCCTTCCACGCCTTTGTACAAGGCACGCGGCCATCCAGAGTGTCAGCTCTTACGGTTCAATCAGTTGGAAGGATGTCGCGCTGAGGCGCCCAAAGAGTGGCTGCCCAAATAGTCGCACTGCCCAAATACGGGCGCCGTTACTGCCGCACTCCGAGCTTGCGCATCTTGGCCTGCAACGTCGAGCGCTTCAAGCCTAATCGCTCCGCCGCGCCGCCCGGTCCCGCGACCTTTCCATTCGCGTCCTTGAGCGCCTTGATGATCGCCGCGCGCTCGGCTGCTTCAAACGTTTGCGCGGTCCCCGCGTGCTCCTGCACCGTCGCCGCCGCTTCCCCGCGCAACTCCGCTAGCGGAATCTGCAGCGCTGGCCCCGGCGACAAGATCACCGCGCGCTCCACGATGTTCTGCAGCTCCCGTATGTTCCCTGGCCAGTGATAACGCGTGAGCGCGGCCATCGTATCTGACGGAATGGTGGCGATCTCCTTATTGAACCGCCGCGAGAACTGCTGTGCGAAGTAACTCACCAACAACGGAATGTCTTCCCGGCGTTCGCGCAACGATGGCACTTGGATCGGGAAGACGTTCAACCGGTAGTACAGATCCGCACGAAACTGCCGCTCTTCAACCATCGCTGCCAAGTCGCGATTGGTCGCCGCGATCAGCCGCGCGTCCGTCTTCATCGTGCGCGTACTGCCCAATCGTTCGAACTCACGCTCCTGCAAGACGCGCAGCAGCTTCGGCTGCAACTCCAGCGGAATCTCGCCGACTTCATCAAGGAAGATCGTCCCGCGATGCGCCAGCTCGAACCGCCCAATGCGTTGCGTGATCGCTCCCGTGAACGCGCCCTTCTCGTGCCCGAACAGCTCGCTTTCGAGCAGCCCTGTCGGGATCGCCGCGCAATTGAGCTTCACGAAGGTGCCGTTGGTCCGCGACGAGTGATCGTGTACCGCGCGCGCCAACAGCTCTTTGCCGGTCCCTGTTTCGCCCGTCAACAACACCGTCGAATCCGTGGGCGCGACCGTCTCGATCTGCTTCAACAATCGCCGCATCGCCGGACTATCGCCGATGATCTCCTCGAATCCTCCGGTGCGGATCTCGTCTTCAAGATACAGCTTCTCTTCCGCCAACCGCGCGTTCAGTTCCTCCACGCGCTGG
>JAFECN010000234.1 GCA_018242145.1 Pseudomonadota bacterium | reverse complement strand
TCGGCCTCCGGATTGGCTTCCACCATGTTGTTGCGAATCTGGCCAGGCACGTCCGCCAGGCGAACTCGCCGGCTGCCGAACGTGAACGTGTCGTGCACCACCACCACATAGCCGCGACGCGCGAGTTCGTTCGCCCAAGCCGCGCCGCCGTAATAATGCTCCTGGTGCTTGATCATCAGCGGATGCGGATCTTTTGACATTCGCGTGATCTTGCGCACGCCAAAGTACTTGTTGCCCCCGTGATCGTGCAGTCCCACAATGCCCGGCAGTTTGCCCCGCGCATTCGCCGGCTTCAACACCAGCGCTTCCGTCGTCGGACCAAAGGGGAGTTGCCACTGCAGATGCTCGATATGAAGTCCATCGAACTCCAACTGATGCTGCACCGTGGCCACCGGCGTCGCCGCCCCGCCCGGACTCATCAGCAACTCGCGGAATCGCGATCGCGCCACCGGACGCCACGAGTTCGGATCAGTGAACATCGGCTGGCGGAAAGAGAGCCTCGGCGGATCTGTGACAATCTGCGCGGCCCAGTCACCGTAGGCGCCGATCATGTTGGGGACCATGGTTCACATCTTTGCGGAGTCGAGCCGGGTTTGCAACATCAACCCGGCGGCCACTGCCACCCCGATGCCCGTCAACCCCAGGCCAACCACAAAAGATCGCGGCCGGTACTTCATCTCAATCCGGTGATGTCCCGCGCCCGCCGTCACGCCGCGCAAGCCGCCATCCACCTCCCAAATCTTCGCCGGGGCTCCGTCCACCGTAGCGGACCATCCGGGGAAATACGTGTCCGCAAGCACCACCAGACCGTCGCAGCGCAAATCGGCCTCGATCAGAACCGCGCCCGCCGCCGGCGTCTTCACCGTGGCCGATTCCCCTGTTTCGTCGCAAGCCGCGAGCGCCGGCGTGGGGCCGATCAGAGCCGCGGCGCGCCGCAGGTCGAACTCCGGCTTGTCATAAAGCACGCGGCGATGCGCTTGCGTCGGCACGCTCACCGCCGTGTGTACGATGCGCGCCGCCGGAAACGCGGTGGGGTTGCGCCACACGCGGATGCCGGTAGCTCCCCGGAATACTTCTTCCTGGCCGGGGCGTGTCGACTCTCGCGAGACCGTGAAGCCCACCCCGAGCAGATCTTGGATCCGCGGCTTATAGACTTCCATTTCGAGCAGGTTTGAGGTCACGCCCGCCATGAAGCCCTTCAACGTGCGGATGCCCTGCCAGTCGCCAAAGTTCGATTCGATGTCCGCATCGTTGACATCCACGCGAGCCGGTTGCGGCTGAGCGCGCAGAAAAGAGGCGATGTCATCGTTTTCGAGCGTCCGTACCAAGGGTGATTCGCGTCCGCGCACGCGCAAATTCGCCATGTTCGCCCCCGCGACATGGCTCAGTTCCCAAAGCGCGAGCCCGGCTGCGAGAACCGCGAAAGCGCGCGGCGTCAGCGCCTCGGCCCGCAGAGCCGAGAACAGAATCGCCAAGCCGAGCGCCGCCAAAGCGGAATTCAGCAGTACCGATTGCGCCAACTGATTCGCAGCCAGTGAGAACGCCGCCGCGCCGGCGAATGCGATGCCGGCGATCGCGAACAGCGCCAATCGGTATCGCCGGATCAGCGCCGCGGCAGGGGTGGCTCGAACCGCGTCGAGTCCATAGGCGGCCAGCGGCGCGACGCCCAGGTTGAAGATCGCGAGCGCCCGGGCCGGTACACGCGCCTTTCCCAACATCGGCGCCGCTGCGTAAAGCACGCCGTGCATCCAGTTGCCCGCCGCCATCGCAAACACCAAGGCGGCCACAGCCAGCCCTGTAAAAAGCTTGACCTCAGCCTCGCGCTTCCAACAAAGAACAATCCCCAACAGCGCGAGGCTGAGCGCCGCTACGCCCACGAACGGATTCCCATGCACGTAGAGCCCCGGCAGCACAATCCCCAGCAGGGAAGCCGGCGTGAGCGCGTAGGATTCATGCACCGTATACGGCACCGGCTGATTCCACGCGAGCGGCTCCGCCACGCCAGCCCAGCGGCGCGCCAGCATCCCGTATTCCAGGCCAGGGACGATTTGAAGACTGCCCACCAAGCCAGCGATCAAAAACATCACGGCGCCAGCCGCGACAATCCGGGATAACGAAGTCTTGTGTTGCGCCGCCGCCCACACCCACATCGCGGCAGCGGCCGCCGAAAGATAAATCGGAGCTTCATGATGCCCGCTCAACCACGCGAGCCCCAAACAAAGCCCGGCCGCCGCAGCGGAGGCGAACGGCCGTTCGGCGCGCGCGGCGCGCAGGATGTAGAGCGCAATGGCCGGAGCCCAGACCGCGCCGTTCAGCAATTGCGGCCAATCCGTGTTGCCCATGAACGCGCCCAGCGCAAAGACCAACCCGGCGAGCATCGAAGCACCAGTGCTCCGCCCTAGAGACCGGCAAAGCCAGAACGCGAACAGCGCCCCTTGGAAGTGGATGAGTACGTACATCCAATGCAACGCCGGAATCGACACCTTACCCGCCGCGAATCGAAGCGGCGGCACAATCCAGTTCAGCGGATACGCCGCGCCCGTGAACTGCGCGAGAAACGGTTGCCCGCACCATTGATAGGGATCCCACAACGGAAACCGCAAATGCCGGATTTCCGAAGCCAGAAACTGGAATCGCGGCAGTTCCATGTTGGCCATGTCCGTGCCGTCGAGATACGAGTATTGATCGGTCAGGACTAACTTCCAATAAAAGCCCGTGCAGAGTAACAGGAGCAGCGCCGGGTACAGCAGCGCCTGCGCTCTTCGCGGCATTATGCTTGGCTCCGGCGGCTTACCAACACGAGTCCCAGCGTCAACATCAGCCCCAACCCGCTCAGCGCCGCGCCCCACAGAATAGATCGCGGCCTGTAAATCATATCCACCGTATGCGCGCCACGCTCCACCACAATGCCTCGCAGAGCGCCGTACGCCTCAAACATAGGGCTCGGCTGTCCGTCGACAGTAAGTCGCCAACCGGGAAAGTAACTGTCCGCGAGAATTACCATCCCCCGGCAGCCCATGTCCGCCGCGATGGTCACCCGGTCCGGCCCCCGGCGCGTGATCCGGACGTTATCCGCCACGGCGCAGGCAGCGATGGCGGGCGGATCTTCCAGCAGCGCTACCGTTCGCGCCAAATCATTGGACTTATCTTGCACCCAGATTCGCAACTCGCCGTCACCCGCCACCCGTACTGCGTTATGCACGCTCCAAGCGCGCGGCTGCGGGTCCGGGTTGCGAAAAACCTTCAAACCAGTTGCGCCCGTGAATAACTCGCTTTGGTCCGGACGATCGGGTGTTTTGCCGATCACATGCGTCACGGCAAATAACTCCTGCGTCCGCTTGGTGTGTAACTCGTGCCGCATCAGATTGAGCGGTACGCCTGCTACATACCCTTGCAGCATGTCGATGGCGTGCCAGTCCCCAAAGTTCTCCGGAAAGTCGGCGTCGTTCACATCCACGCGGATGGGCCCAGGTTGCGCTCGCAAGAAATCGGCGATATCACGATTGCGGTAGAGCGCGCCCGCGTACTTGAGTTGCTTGCCTTCCGTGACATGGGAAAATGCGCGCGGCGTCAGGTTCGTCAACTCCGCGAGCGTCACAAAGATCAGGATCGCCGAACACACTGCGGCCCCGATCCTCCCTGCCCCGTAGAGCCAGATCAACCCAGCTACCGCGGCGGCTCCGAATCCGGTGAGCCAAAACCGGTCATCCAAGTCAGCCCGCGCCATGTTCAGCACGGTCGCTGTGGCGAGCACGAGCGCGGCAACCATCGCGCCTGCCAGCGCCACTCGCCGCGACCACCGCTCTGCCTCTCGTGCGAGCAAAGCTGTTAGCCCATAGGCCGCTAGCACCGCCGCGGCGAAGTCAAGCAAATGAATCGCTCGCGCCGGAATCCGCGCCTTGCTGAGCGCAGGCGATAGCGCGTAGACCATCCCATGCAAGGGCGTGA
>JAFECN010000233.1 GCA_018242145.1 Pseudomonadota bacterium | reverse complement strand
GCTTGCCCTTGTGCTGTTCTGACGATGCCCGTGCTTTGACCATGGCGCGCACCCTGAAATCGGGGCGCGATTTGGACAGAATCCCTTGAATTGACAAGGGGGAACGCCGTTCTTATCTCTCCCCCGCGCCCGAACCGGCAGGGGATTTTCCGGCCGTGGGGCGCTATAGACGCCGGGCAGTCCGCCTTGCGGAACACCGGCCACCCGGCCCTTTGAGGATTCTATGCTTAGCCTCGGCAATTTCGGCAACTTCGCATCGCGATTCTTCGGTTCTTCCAACGAGCGCAAGCTCAAGCCGATGCAGAAGACCGTGGCGGCGGTCAACGCGCTGGAACCCCGCTTCGAGCCGATGAGCGACGAAGAACTGCGCGGCATGACCGCCGTCTTCAAGGAGCGGCTGGCCAAGGGCGAGACGCTGGAAGACCTTCTGCCGGAAGCCTTCGCGGTGGTGCGCGAGGCGGCCAAGCGCGTGCTGGGCCAGCGGCATTTCGACGTGCAGCTCATGGGCGGCATGGTTCTGCACGGCGGCAACATCGCCGAAATGAAAACCGGCGAAGGCAAGACGCTGGTCGCCACCCTTCCCGTCTATCTGAACGCGCTCGCCGGTCAGGGCGTGCATGTCGTCACCGTGAACGACTACCTCGCCAAGCGCGACTCCGAGTGGATGGGCCAGATCTACCGCTTCCTCGGCCTGACCACCGATTGCATCGTCCACGGCCTCAGCGACGAAGAGCGCAAGCAGGCCTATGCCGCGGACGTGACCTACGGCACCAACAACGAGTTCGGCTTCGACTACCTGCGCGACAACATGAAGTATTCCGCCGACACGATGGTGCAGCGCGGGCATTCCTACGCGATCGTGGACGAAGTGGACTCCATCCTGATCGACGAAGCGCGCACGCCGCTCATCATCTCCGGCCCGACCGACGACCAGACGGAAGTCTATCGCAATGTCGACAGGCTGATCCCCGCGCTGCAGCCGGAAGATTTCGAGCTGGACGAAAAACAGCGCACCGTGACGCTCACCGAAAGCGGCAACGAGCGGCTGGTGGAGTTGATGCGCGCGGACGGCCTTCTGCCCACCGGCGATCTCTACGACATCGAGAACATCAACATGGTCCACCACGCCAACCAGGCGCTTCGGGCCCACAAGCTGTTCCTGAAAGACCGCGATTACATCGTGAAAGACGACAAGGTCGTCATCATCGACGAATTCACCGGCCGCATGATGGAAGGCCGCCGCTATTCCGAAGGCCTGCATCAGGCGCTGGAAGCGAAGGAAGACGTCGCCATCCAGCCGGAGAACGTGACGCTCGCCTCCATCACCTTCCAGAACTATTTCCGCCTCTACGACAAGCTGGCGGGCATGACCGGCACGGCGATGACCGAGGCCCCCGAATTCCTGGACATCTACAACCTGGAAGTGTTCGAGGTGCCGACCAACCGCCCGGTCGCGCGCATCGACCATGACGACGAGGTCTATCGCTCGCTGGACGAGAAGGACGAGGCGATCGTCAAGCTGATCGAGGATTGCCAGAAACGCGGCCAGCCGATCCTCGTGGGCACCACCTCCATCGAAAAATCCGAACAGCTTTCGGCGTTCCTCAAGAAGCGCAAGGTCAAGCACAACGTGCTGAACGCGCGCTTCCACGAGCAGGAAGCCTCCATCGTGGCGCAGGCGGGCGTTTCCGGCGCCGTCACCATCGCCACCAACATGGCGGGCCGCGGCACCGACATCCAGCTCGGCGGCAATGCCGACATGCGCATCAAGACCGAGCTTGCGGGCCTGCTGGACGAAGCGGAGATCGCCAAGCGCTCCGCGCAGATCCGCGCCGAAGTCGCCGCCGACAAGGAACGCGCGAAGGCCGCCGGCGGACTCTACATCGTGGGCACCGAGCGCCACGAAAGCCGGCGCATCGACAACCAGTTGCGCGGCCGTTCGGGCCGTCAGGGCGATCCGGGCGCCTCCAAGTTCTTCCTGTCGCTGCAGGACGACCTGATGCGCATCTTCGGTTCAGAGCGCATGGATTCGGTGCTGACGCGGCTGGGCCTCGAAAAAGGCGAAGCCATCGCCCATCCGTGGGTGAACAAGGCCCTCGAAAAGGCGCAGCAGAAGGTCGAAGCGCGCAACTTCGAGATGCGCAAGAACATCCTGAAATACGACGACGTGCTGAACGACCAGCGCAGGGTGATCTTCGAGCAGCGCAAGGAGATCATGGAGTCGGAAGAAGTGTCCGACCAGATCGCCGATTTCCGCGAGGAGGTCGTGGCCGATCTCGTCGCCAGGCACATCCCCGAGAAGGCCTATGCCGAGCAATGGGATGCCGTCGGCCTGCACCAGGAAATCCACGAGACCTTCGGCGTCGATCTGCCGATCGTGGACTGGACGAAGGAAGAAGGCATCGCCGACGAGGAAGTGCGCGAGCGCATTCACAAGGCCGTGGATGCCCGCGCCGCCGAACGCGCCGCCAACACCGGCCCGGACGTGATGCGCTATGTCGAGAAGGCGATCCTGCTGCAGACGCTGGACCAGAACTGGCGCGAGCACATCATAAATCTGGATCACCTGCGCCAATATGTGGGCCTGCGCGGTTACGGCCAGCGCGATCCGCTGAACGAATACAAGCAGGAAGCCTTCGAGTTGTTCGAGGCGCTGCTCTCCAAGCTGCGCGTGGACGTCATTCGCCAGCTCATGCACATCCAGATCCAGACCGGCGAGCCGCCGCCTCCGATGGAGCGCGCGCCGATCCAGATGCAGGCGCATCACTACGACCCGCTGACCGGCGAGGACGAACTGGCGCCCGCCGACAGCGGCGGGCCGCAGCGTCCGATGCGGAATTATACCGGCCCGGTGGACCCGAACGATCCGAACACCTGGGGCCGCGTACAGCGCAACGCCCCCTGCCCCTGCGGCTCTGGCCGCAAATTCAAGCACTGCCACGGCGCGCTGGTTTAGCAGCTTTCCCGTCGCCTCCTCCTTGTTGAGGGGGAATACCAACATCTCCCTCTCCCCTTCCGGGGGAGGGGGTTGGGGTGAGGGGGTGGCATGGAGCGCGATGTTGCAGAGGACATCTGCATCGACATCGTCGTCATAATTTCAAAGCTGCGCGTCTTGCACACCCCCTCACCCTGCCCTCTCCCCCCTTGGGGGAGAGGGAGACTTCGGAGGTGATCTCGCTGTCTATTTCGTTCCTGTCTGGCGCGGGATGATCTTGCCGTTCAGCTTGTAGACCGTGCCGCCCTTCATCACGAAGGCGACATGCTCAAGCTGATGGACATCCGCCAGCGGATCGCCGTTCACCGCCACGATGTCGGCGTAGCGGCCTTTCTGCACGCTGCCGATATCCTGAGAGTCGCCGATCAGATCGGCGGCGTTGTGCGTGGCGGCCCAGATCGCGTCGATCGGCGTCAGCCCGGCATCCACCATCAGCGCAAACTCGCGCGCGTTCTCGCCGTGCGGCACAAGCCCTTGATCGGTGCCGAACGCGATCTTCACGCCCGCCACATAGGCGTCGTGCAGGTTCTTCTTCATCACCGGCACGACGCGCTTGGCCTTCGCCGCCGAAGACGGATTGAGTTGCTCGGGATGATGGATGGCGACGTCGAGGACCGCCTGCGCGATCAGCATGGTGGGCACCAGATAGGTGCCGTGCTGCTTCATCAACTGGTAGCTGCTCGAATCCGCGAAACTGCCATGCTCGATGGAGTCCACGCCCAGCCGCACCGCCGCGTTGATCGCTTTCAGGCCGTGGGCATGCGCGGCGACTTTCATGTTCAGCGAATGGGCCGTGTCGATCACCGATTTGATCTCGTCGTCCGCCATGAGCTGCAGGTTCGGATCGTCGCCGATGGAGAGCACGCCGCCGGACGGCATGATCTTGATCAGGTCCGCGCCTTCCTGATGCAGCTTGCGCACGATCCGGCGCCCGTCCTCCGGGCTGTTGACGATGTTGTCGTCCCAGCCGGGACGCGACAGATCGGGATCGAGGCCGTTGCGCGCGTCGCTGTGGCCGCCGGTCGGGCCGAGCGGCGGCCCCGCCACCCACATGCGCGGGCCTTCGATGATGCCCAGATTGATCGCCTTCTTGAGCGCCACCACCACGCCGATGGGCCCGCCGACATCGCGCACGCTGGTAAAGCCGCCGAGCAGCGTGTTGCGGACATAGGCGGTGGAGCGCACGGCGGAATCGTCTTCCGTCTCGGTCACGGATTCGGCGATCGGATTGCCGCCGTCGAATTGCCCGGAGACATGCACATGGCAGTCGATCAGGCCGGGCAGCACCGTCTGTTTCGACAGGTCGATCACCGTGAAGCCCTTCGGGCTCACGAACCCGGATTGCACGCCGGAGATGCGGTCGTTGTGGATCAGGATGGAGACGTTGCTCTGCGTCGTCTTGGTGACGCCGTCGATCAGCTTGCCGGCGTGGATGACCATGTCGCTCGCCAGCGCGCTCGTGCCCAGAAGCGCCGCCGTGCCGAACGCGAACACCGCCAAAGACCGTCCAAAATATCGCATTGCTCCCCCAACCCCTGAAAAACTGGGCGAAGGCTATCGGCCCGTGCCGCGAGGGGCAACCGCGCGGGAACGCATACCCCGGTCTATCCTTTGTAGTGATTCGAGGGATGCGATGCTCAACCTGTTTCCAAGCGACGCGAAGGACCCGGCGAACGCCATCTGGGTCGATCTCTACAATCCTACCGCGGACGAGATCGGGCAGGTATCCGCCGCGCTGGCCGTGGACATTCCCGAACGCGACGAACTGGAAGAGATCGAGTCCTCCAGCCGTCTGAAATCCGAGGACGGCGTGCTGCAGCTTTCCACGCCGGTCTCCGCGCATGGTGACGACGATGGGCCGACGCCGGTCGGCTTCTTGCTGACGAAGAAGGCGCTCATCACCATCCGCTACACCGAAATGCGCGCTTTCGAGGCGACGGCGCATCTGTGCAACAAGAAGGCGGGCGACCTCACCTCCGGCGAGATTTTCGTCTCGCTGCTGGAAGGCATGGTCGAATATGGCGCCGACATGCTGGAAGAGATCGGCACGCATCTGAACGCCATGTCGCGCCAGGCCTTCGGTCACTACAGCAAGCCGCCCAAACGCGGCATCAAGCGCCGCACCCGCCATTTGCGCGACGCATTGGTGGACGTCGGCATGACCGGCGACAAGCTTTCGCAGATCCGCGAGAGCCTGCTCGGCCTTCAGCGCATCGCGCCGTTCGCCTGCGAGAAAGCCGATTGGATAAAGCCGGACCTTCAGACGCGCCTGAAAACCATCGAGCGGGACATCAAATCGCTCGACGATTTCGAGGTGCATCTCTCCAACAAGGTGCAATTCCTGCTGGACGCGATCCTCGGCTTCATCAACACCGAGCAGAACGATATCTTCAAGGTTTTGACGATTGCCTCGGTTGTCGGCATTCCGCCGACCTTCTTCGCCAGCATGTGGGGCATGAACTTCAAGAGCATACCGGAATATAATTGGGCCCACGGCTACGCCTTCGGTCTGAGCGTCATCATCATTTCCACCGTTCTGCCCATCGCCTGGTTCAAGTGGCGCGGCTGGTGGTGAAGTCGCGCGCCTCTCGCAATTGCAGCAAAGCGGCCTGAACCGCGCTCTTTTGCGATAAGCGATCACAGCAAAATCCCTTCGGCCTTTGCCGAACCTGTGCGCTTTGTTACCTTTCTGAATCGCCGGGGGGCGGGATGAATTCGCGCCCTCTCCGCGCATTTTGGGGCATTTTAGCAAGAGGTTGATATGCGGATTGGAGCACTCATTGGCGCGTGCAGCGTCGCATTGCTGGCGACGTCGTTCGGCGCGCAGGCGGAATCGATCAAGCAGAAGACGGATCGCAAGATGGCGGACATTCCCACTTGCGGACGCAATCTGGGCACCATCGCCATCCGCGAGCCGGATCATAACTGGTGGAGCGATCTCAACCTCGCCTCGCCGGAAGTTCTGCTCAAGGTCTTCGTGCGCAAGTCGGGCTGCTTCACGCTGGTGGATCGCGGCAAGGGCTTCGAGATGGCGCAGCAGGAGCGCGCGCTGGCCTCCGGCGGCGATCTGCAGCAGGGCTCGAACATCGGCAAGGGCCAGGTGAAGGCCGCCGACTACATTCTGGTTCCCGACATCGCGTCGAAGAACAACAACGCCAGCGGGTCCGCCGTCGGGGGCATTTTGGGCGGGTTCATCGGCGGCGGCGTGGGCGCGATCGTGTCCAACATCAACATCAGCAGCAAGACGGCGGACGTGGTGCTGTCCATCGTGAACGTGCGCACCAGCGAGGACGGCCCGATCGAACAGGGCCATGGCTCCAAGACGGATGTCGGCTTCGGGGTCGGCGGCGGCTGGGGCGGTTGGGGCGGCTTCGGCGGCGCGGCGGCATCGAGCTACACCAATACCGATATCGGCCAGGTCGTGACGCTGGCCTATATCGACGCCTACACCAAGCTGGTGAACGACATGGGCGGCATGCCGAGCGCGGCCGAAGGCGGCGCCTCAGCGCAGGCCCCCACACAGGCGCTGACCATGACGCGCCCCGGCCAGATGTATGACCGCCCCGGCAACGAGAAGCATGCCAAGGTGGTGCGTTCGCTCTCCACCGGCATGATGCTGTACCCGACCGGCGAGAAGGACGGAATCTGGTGGCAGGTGAAGGACGAACTCGGCAATCAGGGCTGGGTGTCGTCGCTGTCGGCGGAACTCTCGAAGTAAAGTTCCGGCAACGGCAACAAAGCAAGGGGGCCCGCGCGAGGCCCCCTTTTCTTTTGTGCGGAAGACGGCAAGCTTCGCCTTTCCCACAAAGGACAGCATCTCATGGCCATCCGCACAACGCGCTTCGACGTGTCCGACGAAGAGATCGTCGCCATCCGCCAGCGGGTACTGGACTATCCCTGGCACGAGATGCCGCGCGGCGAAGGGCTGGAAGGCACCTGGGCCTATGGCGCGAACCTGGATTACATGAAGCAGCTTTGCGCCTATTGGGCCGACAAATATGACTGGAAGGCGCAGGAAGCGGCGCTCAACAAATTTCCGCAATATCTGGCGGACGTGAACGGCCTCGACATCCATTTCTATCGCGAGGACGGATCGGGCGTTGCGCCCAAACCGCTGATCCTGAGCCACGGCTGGCCGGGATCGGTGTTCGAATTCCTGCACATCATCGACAAGCTCGCCCATCCCGAAAAGCACGGCGGCGACGTGAAGGATGCTTTCACCGTGATCGTGCCGTCGCTGCCGGGCTATGGATTGTCCGGCAAGCCCAAGCGCCCCATCGGCCCGCGCACCACCGCGAAATATTTCGATGCGCTGATGACCGATGTGCTGAAGCTCGACGGCTATATCGCGCAGGGCGGCGATTGGGGCAGCGCGGTGTCCGGCTGGATGGGATATGAGGGCAAGGGCTGCCGCGCGGTGCATCTCAACATGTTCGGCTGGCGCTCACCGGGCGTGAATCCCGAAACCGAGGAAGAGAAAGCCTATGCCCAGCGCGCCGCCATGCTTTTCGAGATGGAGGGTGCCTATTTCCGCGAACAGACCACCAAGCCGCAGACGCTCTCTTACGCGATGATGGATTCACCGGTTGGCGCCTGTGCGTGGATCGTGGAGAAATTCCACGGCTGGTCCGACACGCGGGGCGGCTTCGACAAGGTCTATACCAAGGACCAGTTGCTCACCAATGTGATGATCTATCTGGTCACCCGCACCTTCAACACGGCGACCTGGATGTATCGCGGCTTGATGGAAGACACCGCCGGAACGCCGGTGCCGAACGGCGCGCGCATCGAGAAGCCGGTGGGCATCGCCAACTTCCCGATAGACCTCATTCCGTTCCCGCCGCGCAGCATGGTCGAGCGCCATGTGAACGTGGCGCACTGGACAGATTTCGAAGAAGGCGGCCACTTCGCGGCACTGGAACGGCCGGATGATCTGGTGAAAGACATTCGGGATTTTGCGCGGAAATTGGTGTAGGCTTTTGTGATGAATGCCTTGTTGAACCGTATTTCCCTGGACCCACAGATCGGTGGCGGGAAACCCTGCATTCGCGGCACGCGGATATGGGTATCGCTTGTGCTCGATTTCCTCGCGGGTGGCATGAGCGAGGAAGAGTTGCTAAAGGAATATCCGGGCCTAACACATGAAGACGTGCTGGCCGCAATCGCATACGGCGCAGAAGCGTCGCGCGAAACGATTCTTCCTCTTCCGGAAATTGCTTGAAACTGAAATTGGATGAAAATCTGAGCATGCAGGCCGCAGGACTGCTGCGGGACGCCGCGCACGACGTATCCACCGTTTGCGAACAGCATCTGGAAGGTCAGCCCGATCAAACGATCTATGATGTCTGTGCGCACGAAGGCAGGGCCCTCGTTACGCTGGATCGCGGCATAGGTCAGCTCCAACGCTTCTCAGAAGGCAGCGGGCCTGGTGTAGCCGTGCTGGACCTTGGCGACCGCCCGACCCACCAGGCGATGCTGGAAAGGGTTCAGCAGTTGGCTGGGTTGATGGAAGAACATTCCCTGGAAGGCGCACTCTGGATCGTCGAACCGCACCGCGTTCGAATCCACCGAAAAACGTGAGTTACGCCGCCAGATTTCTTCCCATCGCGAGGTATTTGTCGCGGCGTTGCTTGCGCAATGCGTCCGGCGACAGGCCGTTCATTTCGTTCAGCGCGCGGGCGATCTCTTCGCCGACGGCATTGATCGTGTGCTCCGGGCCGCGATGCGCGCCGCCCGGCGGTTCCGGCACGATGCTGTCGATCACCTTCAGGCCGAGCAGATCCTGCGCCGTGATCTTCATGGCGGCGGCGGCGTCCTGCGCCTTGTCGGACGAGCGCCACAGGATAGACGCGCAGCCTTCCGGCGAGATCACCGCATAGATCGAATGCTCCAGCATCAGCACCTTGTTCGCCACCGCGATGCCGAGCGCGCCTCCCGACATGCCTTCGCCGATGATC
>JAFECN010000232.1 GCA_018242145.1 Pseudomonadota bacterium | reverse complement strand
GCGAGCGAGACGATGGCCGAATGCAGCCGCATCTTCGTGGGCGGCCCGCAACAGATGGCGGCGGAGTAGGGCGATGCCACTGGTACCTTTCCTGAACTGGCTCACCCTGCACATCTTCGGCGGCACGATGCCGTTCTGGGTCGCCTGGACCATCGGCGAAGTCATCCTGATGGCGGTCGTCTGCCTTGTGCTGATGCTGGGCGTGGCGGGCGTGATCCTGGCGGACCGCAAGATCTGGGCAGCGGCCCAGATGCGCCGCGGCCCGAACGTCGTGGGTCCGTTCGGCCTGTTTCAGACGCTGGCCGATGCGTTCAAGTTCCTGTTCAAGGAGCCGATCATTCCCTCCGGCGCGAACAAGGTTCTGTTCCTTCTCGCCCCGCTCGTCACCTCCACGCTCGCGTTGGCTGCTTGGGCGGTGTTGCCGGTGAGCGCCGGCGTGATGTTCTCCAACATCAATGTCGGCATTCTCTATCTCTTCGCGATTTCCTCGCTCAGCGTCTATGGCGTGATCATGGCGGGGTGGGCATCCAACTCGAAATATCCCTTCCTCGCCTCGCTGCGCGCCGCGGCGCAGATGGTGTCCTACGAAGTCTCCATCGGCTTCGTGATGATCACGGTCCTGCTGTTCGCCGGCACGCTCAATCTTTCGGCCATCGTGGAAGCGCAGCGCCACGGCTGGTTCGTGTTTACGCTGCTGTTTCCGATGTTCGTGATCTTCTTCGTCTCGTCGCTGGCAGAAACGCAACGCCCGCCCTTCGACCTGCTGGAAGCGGAATCGGAGCTGGTCGCCGGGTTCATGACCGAATATTCGGCCACGCCGTTCCTGCTGTTCTTCCTCGGCGAATATCTCAACGTGATGCTGCTGTGCGGCCTGATGACGGTGCTGTTCTTCGGCGGCTGGCTGCCGATCTGGAGTATCGCGCCGTTCACCTTCGTCCCCGGCTTCATCTGGTTCCTGCTGAAGGCGGTTTTCATCTTCTTCCTGATGGCGATGGTGAAGGCGATCGTGCCGCGCTATCGCTATGACCAGCTCATGCGTCTCGGCTGGAAGGTGTTCCTGCCGGTTTCGCTGCTCTGGGTCGTCATCACCGCGGGCTGGGTTCTCTACCGCTCGGGAGGCTTCTGATGGCCGCTATGGATCGCGCCGCGCGCAACATCTTCCTGTGGGAGTTCGTGAAGGGCTTCGCCGTGGCGATGCGCTATTTCTTCTCTCCCAAGGCGACGCTGAACTATCCCTTCGAGAAGGGGCCGCTGTCGCCCCGCTTCCGCGGCGAGCATGCGCTGCGCCGCTATCCGAACGGCGAAGAGCGCTGCATCGCCTGCAAGCTGTGTGAAGCGATCTGCCCCGCGCAGGCCATCACCATCGAAGCCGAACCGCGCGCCGACGGTTCGCGCCGCACCACGCGCTACGACATCGACATGGTGAAATGCATCTATTGCGGCCTGTGCCAGGAAGCCTGCCCGGTGGATGCCATCGTGGAAGGCCCGAACTTCGAGTTCGCGACCGAGACGCGCGAAGAACTCTATTACGACAAGACCCGCCTGCTCGCGAATGGCGACCGCTGGGAGCCGGAGATCGCGCGCAACCTCGAACTGGATGCGCCCTACCGATGATCGCCCGCCCGCACATCTTCGCGAAGGAGGCCGGCTGATGTCTCTTGCCGATATCCAGGCGCGTGCGCGCGCCAAGGCGGGCAGGTCCGATCCGAAGGCGCGGGCGAAATATTTTCACGCCGCGAACAGCGCGCGGAAGATCGCGAACCTGAAGGCGGAGGGCTGGGTGATCCCGCTGTCGGAATGGCTCGGCCACAACAACGGGCCGGACTGGTTTGCGAGCGAACTGTTCCTCGATTGGTGCTGGAAGAAAGCGCATGAGAAAGCCTGGGCCGCGCCGACGCCGGACATCGGCATCCGCCGCGCCCGCAAGGCGGAAGCGCTGGGTGTGACCTACAAGCAATATGTTTTGGAAATTCTGGAACGCGGCCGTTATCTCGACGAAGAGACGGCCGCAGAACTGCGAATGCACTGATGCTGCTGCAAGCGATCGCCTTCTATGTGTTTTCCACGGTGCTGCTTTTGTCGGCGCTGGCGGTGGTATCCGCGCGCAACCCCGTGCACTCCGTCCTGTTCCTGATTTTCGCCTTCTTCAACGCCGCGGGCCTGTTCGTGCTGCTCGGCGCGGAATTCCTCGCGATGATCCTCGTGGTCGTCTATGTCGGCGCGGTGGCGGTGCTGTTCCTGTTCGTGGTGATGATGCTCGATGTGGATTTCGAGGATCTCAAGAAAGGCGCGCTGCAATATCTTCCGATCGGCGCCGTCATCGGGCTCGCCATGGCGGCCGAACTGGCGCTGGTGGGCCTCGTCTGGAAGCTGGCACCCGCATCCGCGGGTGTGCGCGCGTCGGCCACGCCCACGGGTATGACGAACACCGAGGCGCTCGGCCACATCATCTATACGGACTATGTCTATTACTTCCAGATCGCGGGGCTTGTGCTGCTGGTCGCGATGATCGGGGCCATCGTGCTGACATTGCGCGCGCGCACCGGCGTTCGCCGACAGTCCATTCCGGTGCAGAACGCGCGCACGCCCGAAGCGGCCATGCAGCTTGTCGACGTGAAACCGGGGCAGGGGGCCTAACATGACCATCGGCCTTGGGCATTACCTGGCGCTTGCCGCGATCCTCTTCACCATCGGCGTGTTCGGAATCTTCCTGAACCGCAAGAACGTCATCATTATCCTGATGTCGATCGAGCTGATCCTGCTGGCGGTGAACATCAACTTCGTCGCGTTCTCCAGCTTCCTGCACGACATGGTGGGGCAGGTGTTCGCGCTGTTCGTGCTGACGGTCGCCGCCGCCGAAGCGGCCATCGGTCTTGCCATCCTCGTCGTCTATTTCCGCAACCGCGGCTCCATCGCCGTGGAAGACGTCAACGTCATGAAAGGCTGAGACGTGTACGCAGCGATCGTCTTCCTTCCGCTTCTGGGTTCGGCCATCGCCGGCCTGTTCGGGCGCATCATCGGCGCGCGCGCCAGCGAACTGGTAACCACGGTTCTGCTGTTCGTCTCCGCCGTGCTGTCCTGCTATGTCTTCTACGATGTGGCGCTGAACGGGAACGGCGCCATCGTGCGGCTCATGCCGTGGATCACCTCCGGCGATTTCGAGGCGGACTGGACGATCCGCGTGGATTCGCTGACCGCCGTGATGCTGGTGGTGGTCACGGTCGTCTCCTCGCTCGTGCATCTTTATTCCATCGGCTACATGCATGAAGACCCCAGCCGCCCGCGGTTCTTCTCCTACCTGTCGCTGTTCACCTTCGCGATGCTCATGCTGGTCACCAGCAACAACTTCCTGCAGAT
Source organism: Pseudomonadota bacterium (assembly GCA_018242145.1). Taxonomy (GTDB): domain Bacteria; phylum Pseudomonadota; class Alphaproteobacteria; order Micropepsales; family Micropepsaceae; genus Rhizomicrobium. The sequence continues at coordinate 789 of JAFECN010000232.1, read as the reverse complement.
GTTCTTCGGCTGGGAAGGCGTGGGCCTGGCATCCTATCTGCTCATCGGCTTCTGGTATGAAAAGCCGTCCGCCAACGCCGCCGCGATGAAGGCCTTCGTGGTGAACCGCGTGGGCGATTTCGGTTTCGCGCTCGGCATCTTCGGCGTGTTCTTCATCTTCCATTCGCTCGATTTCGACACCGTGTTCAAGGCCGCGCCCGCGATGGTGGGCCACACCTTCCAGTTCGGAAGCTGGCAGGTGGACACGCTGACCACGCTCTGCCTGCTGCTGTTCGTCGGCGCGATGGGCAAGTCGGCGCAGATCGGCCTGCACACCTGGTTGCCGGACGCGATGGAGGGCCCCACGCCCGTCTCCGCGCTGATCCATGCCGCGACGATGGTGACGGCGGGCGTGTTCCTCGTCTGCCGCTGCTCGCCGCTGTTCGAGCATGCCCCGGCGGCGTTGGAATTCGTGACCTTCATCGGCGCCACGACCGCGTTCTTCGCGGCGACGGTCGGCCTGTTCCAGAACGACATCAAGCGCGTGATCGCTTATTCGACCTGCTCGCAGCTTGGCTACATGTTCGCCGCCGCGGGCGTCTCCGCCTATGGCAACGCGATGTTCCATCTCTTCACGCACGCCTTCTTCAAGGCGCTGCTGTTCCTTTCGGCGGGCGCGGTGATCCATTCGCTGCATCACGAGCAGGACATGCGGAAGATGGGCGGGCTGTGGAAGACGATCCCGATCACCTGCACCGTGATGTGGATTGGCAACCTGGCGCTGGCCGGTATTCCGCCGCTGGCTGGGTC
>JAFECN010000231.1 GCA_018242145.1 Pseudomonadota bacterium | reverse complement strand
GAAGGTGTAGTCCGACACATCCGATAGATCGGTCGGGTCCATGCGCATCTGGCCCCACATCCTTCTGTCGTCAACCGTCGCCTTCCAACCGTCGCGTGATACGTCGCTGAAGAAGTCGCCGATCGTGCGATGGGCGTGGTTGTAGTAGTCGGAATTGACCTTGAGATTGGCAAGAATGCGGTCGGCCTGGTCCGGCGGGAAGTCCGCCAGCATCACCACATAGTCCCGGTCGGCTTTCACGGGATCGGGCTTGGCCGGGTCGATCACGATGGAACCGTAAAGCCCCATCTGTTCCTGCAAGCCCGAATGGGCATGATACCAGTAGGTGCCGCTCTGACGGACATGAAAGCGATAGGTGAAGGTCTCGCCGGGCTTGATGCCTTTGAAGCCATTAAGCCCCGGCACTCCATCCATCGCAGCAGGCACCAGCATCCCGTGCCAATGAATGGAACTGTCGATGGACATCGTATTCGTCACATGGATGACGACATCCTCGCCCTCTTTGAAATGCAGCGTCGGTCCCGGAATCTGCCCGTTGACCGCAATCGCGCGTGTCGAATGCCCGCCATACTCGACGAACTTCTCGCTGATCGAGAGATTGTACTCGCCCGCACGCGCTGAAAATGGTGCGCTCCATGCGATGAGCGCAAGCGTAAGGGCGACAAAGCGCGGCCACTCGAACATACAATTCCTTTTTGGGCGGTCGGAAGGACGAACTTGAATTCGTCCCTGAGGGGACTATAATATACCCCCAAGGGGTATGCAACATGAAAAAGCATCACGTGCACGAGCCGAACAAACAACTGCTTGACCGCCTGAACCGCATCGAGGGCCAAGTGCGCGGCATTGCCCGCATGGTCGAAGAAGACCGCTATTGCATCGACATCCTTACCCAGATGCAGGCGATCAAGTCGGCGCTTCGCAAGGTCGAGGAGCAAGTGCTGAAAGACCACGCCGCCCATTGCGTCGCCGACGCCATCAAGAGCGGCAATGCCAAGGACCAGACAGAGAAGTTCAACGAACTTGTCGAGCTGTTCGGCAAATATGGAAACTGAGGCCGCACCGTCCGTCCGCGATCCCGTCTGCGGGATGAACGTCAATCCCGCTACGGCGAAGTACCATGAGGGCTACCGAGGGCGGGACTACTACTTCTGTTCCGCCAATTGCCACGCCAAATTCAGCGAGCATCCCGAGCGCTATGCCGGTGCGCATAGTGATGATGAACATACTCATGACCATGGCGGTCATGCCCACGATGCGTACCCAGCACCGGCCAGCGCTATCTACACCTGCCCCATGCATCCTGAAGTACGACAGGACCATCCGGGCAGTTGTCCCATTTGCGGCATGGCTCTCGAACCGCTCATCGCGACCGGCGAGCATGTCCACAATCTCGAACTTGCCGATATGTCCCGGCGCTTCTGGATAGGGCTTTTTCTTGCGGTGCCGGTCGTCCTACTCGGCATGTTGGGGGAGCTTCTAGGTCTTAATCGCTTCATCAGGCCGGAACTATCGCAATGGATTCAGTTCGCCTTCGGTACGCCGGTCGTGTGGTGGGCGGGCTGGCCCTTCTTTGCCCGCGCTTGGGCTTCGCTGGTCTCGCGCAATCTCAACATGTTCACGCTCATCGCGCTTGGTACGGGCGTCGCCTGGACCTACAGCGTTGTCGCCACGCTGTTCCCACATCTCTTCCCGCCCGCGTTCCGCCGCGAGGGCGATACGGTCCCGGTTTATTATGAAGCCGCCGCCGTCATCACCGTGCTGGTACTGCTTGGGCAAGTGCTGGAACTGCGCGCACGCGAACATACGTCCGGCGCCATCCGCGCGCTCCTGAACCTCGCGCCCAAGACCGCGCGCAAGATCACCGATAGCGGCGAAGAGGAAGTGCCGCTCGAATCCATCGTCATCGGCGATAGAGTGCGCATGCGCCCCGGCGAGAAGATCGCGGTCGATGGCGTGGTGCTGGAGGGACGCTCTGCCGTCGATGAATCCATGGTGACCGGCGAGTCCATGCCCGTGACCAAGGAAGTCGGGGCCAAGGTCATTGGCGGTACGCTCAATCGCTCCGGAACACTGGTCATCCGCGCCGAGAAGGTCGGCAGCGATTCCATGTTGTCACGCATCGTGCAGATGGTGGCCGAAGCGCAGCGTAGCCGCGCGCCTATCCAGCGCATGGCAGATCGCGTGGCGGGCTGGTTCGTACCCGCCGTCGTATTCACGGCGATAGTTGCTTTTGTGGTGTGGCTGTTCTTCGGACCGGAGCCGCGCTTCGCCTTCGCGCTCGTTTCTGCCGTCACAGTGCTTATCATCGCCTGTCCTTGCGCATTGGGTCTCGCCACGCCCATGTCCATCATGGTCGGCGTCGGACGCGGCGCACAGGCCGGTGTGCTGGTAAAGAACGCCGAAGCGCTTGAGACCATGGAACGCATCGACACACTGGTGGTCGATAAGACCGGCACGCTCACCGAAGGCAAACCGACTGTGACCGCCGTGGTCGCTGCGCAAGGCTTTGAAGAGAACGAGCTGTTGCGTTTCGCTGCCGGGGTCGAGCGCGCCAGCGAACATCCGCTTGCCGTCGCTATCGTCGCCGCCGCTGAGGCGCGCAAGCTCTCCATTCCGCAAGTGTCGCAGTTCGATTCACCGACCGGCAAAGGCGCGGTCGGCATAATCGAGCACAAGAAAGTGCTGCTCGGCAACCGGCCCTTTATGGAAGAGCAGGGCGTTGATACGGCCGCGCTTTCTCCCAAGGCGGAAGAACTTCGCAAGGATGGCGCGACCGCCATCTATATGGCCGTTGACGGCGCGCTCGCTGGCGTATTCGCCATCGCCGATCCCATCAAGGAATCAACCCCGGATGCACTCAAAGCGCTGCGCGATGACGGCGTGCGCATCGTCATGCTGACCGGCGACAACCGCACAACGGCACTGGCCGTGGCAGGAAAGCTCGGCATCGAAGATGTGGAAGCGGAGATCCTGCCCGACCAGAAAAGCGCTGTCGTCGCCAAGCTCAAGAAAGAAGGTCGCTCCGTCGCTATGGCCGGCGACGGTGTGAATGACGCTCCTGCGCTGGCGGCGGCCGATGCGGGCATCGCCATGGGATCGGGCACCGATGTCGCCATGGAAAGCGCAGGCGTCACCCTATTGAAAGGTGATTTGCGCGGCATCGTTCGCGCACGGCTGCTGTCGCGCGCCACCATGCGCAACATTCGCCAGAACCTTTTCTTCGCATTCATCTACAACGCCATCGGTGTGCCGGTGGCGGCAGGCGTGCTCTATCCGAGCTTCGGCATTCTTCTGTCACCCATCATTGCTGCCGCTGCCATGGCGCTTTCTTCGGTGAGCGTGGTCGGCAACGCTTTACGCCTGCGTTGGATAAGCATCTAGTTCTGCTAAGCAACTGTCTTTCAAATCACTACTCACGCCACAGGTCGCACCTCAGACATTGTTGTTGACCTTGGAGCTACTCCAAGGTGTAGACATGAAGGATGAGGCATGTGTGCAGCAGTTTACGATAGGACAATTGGCGGAGCAGACGAGCGTTAGCACTGACACGCTGCGCTATTACGAAAAAATCAAGCTGCTACGCGCTGATCGGCGTTCCGACGCTGGTTATAGGCTCTACGGACCAGATGCCGTTCGGATAGTGCGCTTCATACGCGGCGCACAGTCACTCAATTTTACGCTCGACGAAATCCGCGCTCTACTGAAGCTCAACACTTCTGATCAGGCGAGCTGCGCACAGGTGCTTAAACTCACCGAAGGTAAGATCGCCGAAGCGGAAGCCAAGATTCTTGAACTCAAGGAAATCAAGAAAGTGCTTGGCGGCCTGATCGGCCAGTGTCCCGGCGATGACACCTCCATCGCCGCCTGCCCCATCCTCGACCACATCAAATCCAAAACCGGCAAGGCTGCGGTTCTGATTGCTTTAGGTCTAATCTCGTTCGCCGGTCCGTCACCTGCGATTGCCAAGCCTATTTCCTACGTAGGTGGAGTGATGGCGATGCAGGAGAACGACGAGACGGGCAACACGCTGTCGCTAGACTACACTATCACCCCCAACTACGCGCTCGGGCTTTACGCCAAGCACGAAACAAACGGCAAAGACTATGACACGGTCGGCCCTCAACTTAATTCGCTCCTCAAGCGCTGGAACTTACCCGATGGGCAGGCCAACATTTTCAATATGACGGGGGTGGGTGTCTCGACACTCCACGGAAGCACTGAACCCGCAGTCTGGACGAACATGCTTGCGGACTACGAGACCCGCCGCATCTTCACCTCCTACGAAGTACGGCTCATGGATGCGCAGAACATCGAGCGCTCCGCATGGCAACGCGCGCGCATCGGTGTCGCCCCCTATCTCGCCAACTACGACGATGTCAGCACATGGTTCATGGTTCAGGTGGACGATCACCCGGCAAAGGACCAGACATGGGTCGTCACGCCACTGGTCCGTTTCTTCTACCACACCACACTGATTGAGGCCGGTTACAGCAGTAATCACCATCTGATGGCCAACTGGACATTGCAATTCTAGGGAGGTTTATGCGCCGCATCATCACGACATTCAGTATCCTCGCGCTGCTTTCTGGCAGTGCACATGCAGAGACCATCATCGCCACCGTCAACGGCATGGTCTGCGGTTTCTGCGCCACCGGCATCGAAAAGACATTCAAAAGGCAACCCGCCGTCGAGACCGTAAAGGTCGATCTCGATTCGAAGCTAGTGACGGTCGGCACCAAACCTACTCAGACGCTTGACGATGGCACTGTGAGCAAACTTCTTAGCGATTCCGGTTACAGCGTCGTCAGCATCGCGAGGAAGCCATGAGCTTCCATCGCAAAGCCCTGCATACCGTGGCCCTGTTCGGCTCATTCAGCACGCTCTTTTGTTGCGCGCTTCCAGCCCTGTTCGTAGCCCTTGGTGCAGGCGCGGCCTTCGCCGGGATCGTAAGCACTGTGCCGCAGCTCATCTGGCTGTCCGAACATAAGATATGGCTGTTTGGATTCGCCGGGACCATGCTGACGTTATCAGCAGTGTCGCGGTATCTTACACGCAACGCGCCCTGTCCTGCCGATCCGGCGAAGCGCAAATCGTGCAAGCGATTGCGCCGCATCAGTCTTGGCGTGTTCTGCTTCTCGCTCAGTCTTTACATGACAGGGTTCTATTTCGCCTTCCTCGCGGGTCATTTGAGTTAGTCGATGAGTTTGGCGAATTTTGCGCCAAACGATGATTTGATTGTGGTCAAAGAACTGTTTTTGTTTGTGATGTCTTTAGTCGCTCCGAAATTTGCGGGAGACGAGGGGTGAAGGAGACCGGCCCATGACCTATTATTTCAGCAAGACCTTGACCTTGAACTTCGACGACGCCGTGCAACACACGGTCGAGGCCCTCAAGAAGGAAGGTTTCGGCATTATCACCGAGATCGACGTGAAGGAGACGCTGAAGAAGAAAATCAATGTCGATTTCAGGAACTACCGCATCCTCGGTGCCTGCAATCCGGCGCTTGCGCACGAAGCGCTCCAGATCGAGGACAAGGTAGGCACGATGCTGCCCTGCAACGTCGTCGTTCAGGACAAGGGCAACGGGAAAGTCGAAGTGGCCGCTATCGATCCGGTCGCGTCCATGCAGGCCATCGATAACCCTCTCCTCAAGCAGGCTGCCGAGACCGTTCGCGCCAAGCTCAAGAAGGTGATAGAATCCCTTTAGGGCGGTGCTAAAGCAACAGCCAGGCGAGCGATAGCGTTCCAGCAGCCCAGCAGTAATAGGCGAACGGATCCAGCGCATCGAAATCGTGGCGTGAGAAATACCGCATCAGGAACGCCGTGCTCGCATAAGCAGTGACTGCTGCCGTCATCCCGCCAAACCATATAGTGCTGCCGAAACTACCGCTTCCATGCGAAAGGAGCTTTGGCACCTCAAATAGTCCCGCACCGCCGATGATAGGCGCAGCGATCAGAAATGAAAATCGCGCGGCGTCCTTATGATGTAGCCCGAGCAATAGACCGCCCACCATGGTTGCGCCTGAGCGGGAAATACCCGGAACGAGCGCCGCGCACTGAAAAAGGCCGACGATGAGCGCGCCGGTCCAGGTCAGGTCCGTCAGCAATCCGCCACCACGCGGTTTCAGACGCTCAGCCGCGAAAAGGACCAGTCCATTGACAAGCAGGAATGCAGCCGCAATGAGCGGGCTTCCGAAAAGATGTTGCAATCCTTTTTCGAATGCGAAGCCAAGGATGGCCGCCGGAAATGTTGCAACAACGATCAAGCCCAACAGCCTGCGATTCTCACTCACGCTTTCGGCAGGGCCTTGGCCGAGCGCCGACTTCGCCAATACCCACCAGTCCCGCCAGAAATACAGCAGCAGCGCCGCTGCTGTCCCAAGATGCAGCACTACAAGAAACGGCAGGAATTCTGGTGCTTGTTGATTGACGTGCCAATCGAGCAGCGCTGGCACCAGCACCGCGTGGCCAAGGCTGCTGATCGGGAACAGCTCCGTGACGCCCTGAAGAATAGCCATCCACAATGCTTGCAGCCATGTCATGGGGTACTCTCATCAGCATCATGACAGCCATCATCGCAACACTCATCGCCTTCCCACGCTTCGCGCCCTTCCTTGACGAGGAAATAAACGATGGCCAGTGACGCCACTGGGTCCACCCACCAATCGGCAAAGATGAGCTGGGCAACAAGGCCCACCACCACCGCAAACGAAAGCCAGCCACAGGCGATGCCCTCAAAAGCATCGGCGCGCAGGGCGCGGCTGCCAAGCCGCTCTGCGAGCGTCAGCTTGCGCTTCGACAAGAAATACATGATTGGGATGGCCGCGATGGAGAGCACCAGACCAGGAGTGGAGAACTCCGCCTCGTGACGCGTCCATAATCCCCAGGCAGCCGCCACGACGACATACGCCGCCAAGAGGAACAGCAATCCGCCTGCGATCCGGCTCGCCAGCCGCTCTATGTCATCGGAGAATGCTTGTCCTTGCCGCAATTCGACCGTTAGCCGCCAGACAAGAACACCGGCAGAGGTCAGCTCGATCAGACTGTCAATGCCGAACGTCAGCAACAGGAGGCTATGGTCAGCGACCCCAGCCGCTATGGCAACCGTCGCTTCGACTAGCATCCACGCAATCGTCAATCCTTCCAGCCAAAAAGCCGCGCGAATGAGAGGCGCGCGGTCGCTACTGGACGGCAAGGCTGCATTGGTCATGTCAGGCTCACTCATGTTTCCGAATCCGTCTCGCGCACATGCGCCACCATGTCAGCGATGACACAGCGCACATGCTCATCCGCCGCCCCGTAATAGACCTGCTTGCCCTGCCTCTCCGCACGCAACATGCGTGCCGCTCGCAGCAAGCGTAAATGGTGACTGACCAAGGAAGGCGACAGCTTGGTTGCCGTTGCAATGTCGGAGACACAACGGGGCTTGCTCAGACAGGTCAGGACGATCTTGAGGCGGCTTGCATCGCCCATCAGACGAAACATTTCCGCAAGTTCAATGGCCTGGTCATCGGAGATTGACAGGGATCGTTTAGCCATACATATATCCAAACATATGAATAGTACTTCATATGAATTACAGGTTAGCAGGTCAAGCGTTACGAGCAGATACATGGCAGAACATCATCACCACGACCACGAGGATCACCAGCACGATGAGCATGGGCATGACCATCATCATGGCCATCACCACCATTCGCCGCCCAAGGATTTCAATTCGGCGTTCGCCATCGGCATCGCGCTCAATGTCGGTATCGTCGTTATGCAAACCGTCTACGGGCTTATCGCCCACTCGACCGCACTCCTCGCCGATGCCGGACACAATCTCAGTGATGTATTGAGTCTTGTCGTCGCCTGGGGTGCCGCCGGTCTGGCCAAGCGCCCGGCAACTGCGCGTTATACCTACGGCCTGCGCGGCTCATCGATCATTGCCGCTCTCTTTAATGCCGTATTTCTGCTTGTGGTCTTGGGCGGAATCGCCTGGGAAGCCATCCGGCGCTTTGCTGAGCCGGTAGAAGTTCATGGCACAATCGTTATGACCGTCGCCGCCATTGGTATCGTCATCAATGGCATCAGTGCGTGGCTATTCGCATCGGGCCGCAAAGGCGACATCAACGTGCGCGGCGCTTACCTGCACATGCTTTCTGATGCGGTCGTCTCGTTCGGCGTTGTCTGCGCGGGCGGGCTCATTATCCTCACCGGTTGGACTTGGCTCGATCCCGCCGTAACGCTCATTATCGTCGGCGTCATCGTCCATGGCACCTGGGGCCTGCTGCGCGATTCTTGGGGCATGGCGCTTGCCGCCGTGCCTCGCGGGATTGAACCTGACGCCGTGCGCGCCTATTTGAGCACGCTTGCGGGAGTTAAACGCATTCATGACCTGCATATCTGGCCAATGAGCACCACGGAAACTGCACTCACCTGCCATCTCGTTGTACCTGACGGACATCCAGGCGATGGCTTCACCATGCAAATAGCCCAGGAATTGCGTGAACGCTTCAAAATCGGCCATTCGACCATTCAGGTCGAGCTGGGCGAAGATGTTGACTGTTCTCTCGCCGACCACGCCGCATAACAAGTGAACGCTTAGTAGCAAATGGCTGCGCCAGGCAGTTCTAAAGGTAACAAGAAGGGCTGCGCCCCCTTCGCCGTCAAGACCAAGACGAGCGCATCCAAGCGACCGGGTAGAGTCGCTTCGCTCCGGCCCGCACCACTCACTTGTCTGCGGTCTGTGACGGCTTCTCCCCGCTCATTGCCGCTGGGCTAGTTCGGTTTGCATTGCGCAAACCGAGAAGGAGAAGGCCCATGCAGAAAGAGACCATCATCACCGACATCATGGAGTGGCAGGGCATCACCCTGTCCGTGTCATGCGAGAGGAACTACGCGACCATGACCGGCCTGACCCACCTGTCCGTCCATGTGTTAGCGCCTAGCACATCGAAGCTGCCCATCACCGGCACCGGCTATCGTTCTCACTTCTTGAGCGAGGTCGAAGTCGAAGAGCTGGGAGGACCGTTAGGCTATGTGCGCGCGTGGCTCGATGCAGAAGCAGCAGCGCCGGAGTGGCGCGAGCAGCAGCAAGCGGCGCGTCAGATGGCGCTGTTCTAAGGCTCCAAAATGCAAAGAAATGGCCGATTTTGCGTGATTTTCGAGGTTTTGGAGTTGGCTTATCCCCAGCCCGTTCCGAATCCTGTTGCAGAATCAGGTGTTTAGTGGTCTCTCTGTGCTAGCGGGTCCGATGCGTTTAGTGAGCCAAAATTTAGCACATCGTCTAGCACACTAGCTCAGAAGAACCTAAATATACCGAATAATATCAATAACTTGGTGGTTTCTTTATAGGACTTAAAATCCGTTGGGCCGCAAGGCCTGTGCCGGTTCAAGTCCGGCCGCCCGCACCAACCTACGCGGCGAAGCCGCGAAGGTTGGTGCCCTCCGAAGCTTTAGCGTAGGAGGGCTGGTGAAGCTTCCGCCGCTACGGTTGGCGGGCCCGCCTTCGCGCGCGAAGCGCGTGAAGGCGCATCCGCCGTAGCCCGAAGGGCGAAGGTGGACCGGTTGCCGCGCGCTACGGCTGACAAACCATTCCTTTGCGAAAAGAACCGCTCAGGCCGTGGCCATCGGCTTGCCGGTCGGCCGGGGAGTCGACGCGGGCTTCGGCGCATCGTCGCGCTGAACGAGCCGGGACGTCGCGCCGTGTGCGATGAAATCCATCGCGCGCAGCGCCGCCCAAAGCGTCAGCAATGCTACGATGACCACGGCGCCGCTATCGGCGGCGAAACGCATCACGACATGATCGGCGCCGGGCGCGCCCGCGGCCACCGCGACAAGGCACCAGCAGATCGCAGCCGCGGCCAGCACCCCGATCGCCAGCCACAAAACGATCCTGTCGGCCCAGATGAAACGCAATCGGCTTTGAACGCTCCGCATGGCGGCAACCCTCCCGGGATGCAACGCGCTTGCGGCGAATAAGGTTGCGCCACAAGGCTGCGCCAACAACAATGCTACTCCTGATGCAAAGGGGGATGCAGATGAACTTCGGCAACCGGCGTGAATTCTTGGCAATGGGAGCCGCCGCGGCGGCCGGTTCCGTTTCGGCACAGGCCTTGGGAAAGACCGTGCCGAAAGCGGCAAAGGGGGCGAAAAACATGATCATCGTGAACGCGCTGGGCGGACTGGAAAACCCCAATCTCGCGCTGACGCAGCCGCAGAGCGACAATCCCGTCGCGATGGACAGCGTTGGCCTGGACGACCGCACCATCGCGGATGCGCGCGCCGCCGGCCTCACCGCCGTCAATGTCACGCTCGGCTATGTCGGCGGCCCGCAGGAGCCTTACGAAGAAACCATCCGCACCATCGCGATGTGGGACGACGTGCTGCGGTCCCGCCCGAACGATCTTCTGCGCGTGGAAAAGGCGGACGACATCCAGCGCGCCAAATCCGAAAACAGGATCGGCGTGATCTATGGCTTCCAGAACGGCGCGATGGTGGGAAGCGATCCTTCGCGCGTCGCCACCTTCGCGGGCCTGGGCGTGCGCGTGATCCAGCTTACCTACAATCCGCGCAACCAGCTTGGCGACGGCTCCATGGTGAAGGAGAACAAGGGCCTCACCGATCTTGGCCGCCAGGTGGTGGCCGAGCTGAACAAACATCGCATGATGGTGGATCTGTCCCATTCGGGCCAGAACACCTGCCTCGATGCGGCGCGCGTGTCCAAAGCGCCGATCTCGATCAACCACACCGGCTGCCGCGCGCTGTGCGATCTGCCGCGCAACAAGACGGATGAGGAATTGAAGCTGGTGGCCGACAAGGGCGGCTTCGTCGGCATCTATTTCATGCCGTTCCTGAAAGCCGACAGCCACCCGCATGCCGAAGACGTCGTGGCGCATATCGACCATGCGGTGAATGTCTGCGGCGAGGATTGCGTCGGCATCGGCACCGACGGCGACGTCACCGCCATCGACGACATGAATCTCTATCGCAGCTTCATCGAAAAGCAGATCGCCGACCGCGCCAGGCAGGGCCTCGGCGCCACCGGCGAAACGCCGGACACCTACCCCTTCGTGATCGACCTGCGCGGCCCCGATCAGTTCCGCAAGCTGGAAGGCTTGCTGAAAGCCAAAGGCTACAGCGAAGCCCGCATCGAAAAGATCATGGGCAAGAACTTCCTGCGCTACGCAAAGGAGATTTGGGGCTGATTTTCCTCCCCCGTTTACGGGGGAGGTGCCGAACGAGCGAAGCGATGTGAAGCGGAGGGGGCCAGTGGCAGCGTTCCCCCTCCGGCGCTTCGCGCCACCTCCCCCGTAAACGGGGGAGGAAAAGTCAGGCGCTCTTTCTGAGTTCGAAATCGTTTGGGTTGGGGTTCAGCGTGGCGCTCCAATATTCCACCAGCGGGAAGGGCCAGTTCTGGCTCACGCGGCCCGTCGCGTTCTTGTACCAACTCGTCACCTGCGGCGCCCCCCAGGCCATCATCTTGTTGGCTTCATCGACGCGCGCGTTGAAGGTGTCGTGCACCTTCTCCTTCGGCTCCAGCGTCGCGCTGCCGGTTTCCGCCAGCAGCCGCAGGCAGCCGATGATGTAGCGCACGCTGCATTCGCTGAAGAAGATGATGGAGCCGTTCACCACGATGTTGGTGTTGGGGCCGTAGATCATGAAGAAATTGGGGAAGCCCGGCACCGTCATGCCCAGATAGGCGCGCGCGTCGCCGTTCCAGCGGTCGTGCAATTCCTGCCCGCCGCGGCCATAGACCTTGAAGGTGCGCAGGAAGTTGCTGGCATGGAATCCGGTGCCGTAGATCAGCACGTCGGAGTCATATTGCTTGCCGTCTTTCGTCTTCACGCCGGTGGCGTTGATCTCCGCGATGGGTTCGGTGACAAGCGCCACATTCGGCCGCTTCAGCGCCTCCACCCATTTGCCGTTGTCGCGCAGCGAGCGTTTCCCGCCGAAGGGATAATCCGGGATGATCTTGTCGAACAGCCATGGCGCATCGTCGGTCTGCGGCTTGATGGCGGCGGTCAGCATCTCGCGCAACAGCGCGTTGTTCGGCGACACCGCGTTGGGCGAGCCGTTCCATGTCGGATCGGTTTTGACGAACTCGTAGATGCCGTCGGTCATCATCCAGAAAATCCAGAAGCGATACCACTTCGCATAGAAGGGCACATGCTCCAGCAGCCACTTTTTCCCCTCGCCGACTTTGTCGTGATAGTCGGGTGTGGGCCCCAGCCATGGCGGCGTGCGCTGGAAGACCTTTAATTCCTTCACATCCGGCGCGATCTCCGGCACGAACTGGAAGGCGGAAGCGCCCGTGCCGATCACGTTCACGCGCTTGCCTTTCAGATCCACGTCATGCCGCCATGTCGCGGAATGAAAGGCGGGGCCCTTGAACGATCCCACGCCCGGAATGTCGGGCATCTTCGGCTGGTTGAGCTGACCCACCGCGCTGATCACCGCATCGGCGACCAGCGTTTCTTCCTTGCCGCTCTTGTCCTTGATCGTCACATGCCACTTCGCGGTTTTCTCGTCGAAGCGCGTCTCCAGCACCTGCGTCCCGAAGCGGATATGCTTGCGCAGGCCGTATTTGTCGGCGGTGCGGCGGAAATAATCGAGCAGCACATCCTGGGTGGAATAGTGATAGGGCCAGTCGTGGTTTGGCTCGAAGCTGAAGGAATACATATGGTTCGGATTGTCCACGCGGCAGCCCGGATAGGTGTTCTCCAACCATGTCCCGCCGACATCGGGATTCTTCTCGATCACGTCGAACGCGATGCCCGCCTGCTGCAGCCGGATGGCGGAGAGGATTCCGCTCATCCCAGCACCGATGACGACAACGCGCATGTCCTTGCGCGCCGCCTGCAGCTTGGGGCTTTCCCAATGCGGATGCTTGGCATCCTCGCCGGAAATGCCGAGTTCTTCTTCCATGAAGGGCAGATAGTGTTCGGGAATATCCACGCCCGCGACGAAGTTCATCATCTTGTGCAAGGTGGCGGGGGACGGCGCGGGCGGCAGCGTCTGCCCGTTCACCAGATAAGCCTCGATCGCGGCTTTCGCGCGGGCGCGCAGGCGGCTTTGCGTCTCTTCGTTGTATCCGCCCAGCCGGCCTTCCGCGAAGAAGTCGTAAACCGGCCGCGGAAATTCATCGAGAAGCGATGCATCGCCCGTCACATGCACCAGCGCCATCAAAAGCGCAGGCAGATGGGCTTGCATCAATCCCAGTTCGAGCAGGTCTTCGCGCGGCATGTTTCTGTTTTGGTTGGCGTTTCCTGGCGCGATTGGAACGCCTTGCGGCAGGGCGCGTCAAGCAAACGAAAGCGCCGGCCCCCGCGCGGAGGCCGGCGCTTGCCGTAGCGTCGTTCCGGCCCCTACCAGATCTTCACGCGATCCTTGGGTGCCAGATAGAGTTTCTCGCCCGGTTTCACGGCGAAGGCCGCGTACCAGCTATCCACGTTGCGCACTTCGAGCGCGCGATATTGCCCCGGCGCATGCTCGTTGGTGAGCACCTGCCGGCGCAGCGCCGCGTCGCGCGTCTTCGTCCGCCAGACGGTGGCATAGCCCAGATAGAATTGCTGCTCGCCGGTGAAGCCTTGCGCCATCGGCGCGGGCTTGCCGTGCAGCGACGCGATCCAGGCGTCGTGCGCGGCGTTGAGGCCGCCCAGATCGGCGATGTTCTCGCCCAGCGTGAGTTCTCCGTTCACCGCCAGATCGGGAAAGGGCTTATAGGTGTCGAACTGCCTGGCGAGCCGCTGGCCGGCGGCGGTGAAATGGGCGAAGTCGTCTTTCGTCCACCAGTTCGTCAATTCGCCGTGCGGACCGAATTCGGCGCCGGTGTTGTCGAAGCTGTGCGTGATCTCATGGCCGATGGTCACGCCGATGGCGCCATAATTCACCGCGTCCGGCGCATCGGGATCGAAGAACGGCGGCTGCAGGATCGCGGCGGGAATGTTCACCGCGTTCTGCAACGGCAGGTTCACGGCGTTCACCGTCTGCGGCGTCATCGCCCATTCGTCCCGGTCTACCGTCTGCCCCAGACGGCCGATCCAGTAATGGTAGTTCTCCGCTTCCACGCGCAACTGATTGCCCAGCGCATCGCCGCGCGCGATCTTCACATCGGCATAGCTGCGCCATTTTTCCGGATAGCCGACGCCGACATAGAAGGCGTCCACCTTCTCCTTCGCCTTGGCGCGGGTGGCGGGCGCCATCCAGTCGAGCTTGTCGATGCGGTGCTTGAGCGCGTTCTTGATGTTGGACACCATCTCCTCCGCCTTGGCTTTCGCCGAAGCGGGGAAATAGCGCTTCACATAAAGCTGGCCCACCGCATCGCCGAGCGCGGCGTTGGTCGCATTCACCGCGCGCTTCCAGCGCTCCGATTGCTGCGGCGTGCCGGACAGGATGCGCGAATAGAAATCGAAGTCTTCATTCGCGAACGCCTTCGGCAGGAAGGATGCGTTTTCGTCCAGAAGATGGAAGGTGAGATAATCCTTCCACAGATCGACCGGCACACCCGCCGACAACTTCGCCACGGCGGCGATGGTCCCCGGCTGCCAGACGATGAAATTGTTCTGTTTGGAAAGCCCCGCCGCGGTGAAATAGGCGTTCCAGTCGAAGCCCGGCGCCTTCTTCGCGAAGTCGGCGCGCGTCCAGGCGTTGTTGGCCTTCTGGATGCTTTCCGAATCCACGCGGCTTTCCTGCAGCGCGGCGATCTTCTTCTCCAGATCGAAGATGGCCTGCGCTTTCTTAGGCGCATCGGCGATGCCCGCCAGCGTCAGCACCTTGCCGATATGCGCGACATATTTCGCGCGGATGTCGGCCATCCGGGCATTGTCGGTCAGGTAATAATCGCGGTCCGGCAGGCCGAGGCCGCCCTGCAGCATATAGGGCGTGTAATGGGTGGGATCGTTGAAACCCGGCGCCACCCAGAGGCCCCACAGATGATCGGTGTGGAAATTGGTGTCGTTCAGCGGATCGACATCGATGCGCTGGCTTTCGCCGATTTCCCGCGCCACATCGCTTTGGCTCTTCAGCGCGGCAATGCGCGCCATCTCGCTTTTCAGCGGCGAAAGCCCCGCCTTGTCGATGGCGGCTTCGTCCATGAACGCGGCATAGTAGTCGCCCACCTTGCGCGCCTCGCTGCCTTCCGGCGCGTTGCCGGCCTGCTGCATCAGGCCGCGATTGCGCGTCTGCACGTCCTGCGCCAGCGCCGCGAAGGAGCCCCAGGACGAGCGGTCGGCCGGGATCACGGCGGTCTTCATCCAGCCGCCATTGGCGTAAGCGTAGAAATCGTCACCCGGCTTGACGGACGTATCCATCGCGGCGGTGTCGATGCCGTGGACGGCGGCATAGGCCGCGCCCGCGAGCGCGATGCATGTGGCGGAGGCAAGAACAATGGAACGAAAACGCATGGGCTTCCCCTGATGAACCGGCGCGGCACCCCCGCGCTTTTTGCGGAAAGGTTCTAGCATGGGAGAGAGGCGGTGCCAGCGATCACGCTCTCGCGAAGGTCATGAATGCGGCGCAATGGTGATAACTAGCAAAGGTGATAACTAGCAACAAACAAGAAGGGCCGCCGCGCATGCAAGCGGGCGACCCTTCCATTGTCAGTATGCGGTTCCCGTGAACCGCCAATGCGGTCAGGCCGCGTGGACCCCTCGAAGAACGAACGATCCAGTCGCGATCCTCACGGGCCGCAGGTCATGACAATGAGACACTGGATCACCTCCTTTCGAAATGCGTTGCGAGTCGAATATAGGGCAACCGGACCGCTTTGATAAGTCTTTGCTGACCCGCTTTTTCATTGCGGCGAAGGCCATCCCGCGCGAGTTTGGCGTGAAGAGGAGGGGCCGATGGAAAACCGCAAAACGCTTTCCACCCGCGTCGTCATCGCCGGCGGCGGCCCGGCGGGCATGATGTGCGGCTTTCTTCTGGCGCGCGCCGGGATCGACACCGTCGTGCTCGAAAAGCACAAGGATTTTTTCCGCGACTTCCGGGGCGACACGGTCCACCCCGCCACGCTGAACGCCATCTACGAACTCGGCCTGTTCGACGCATTCCGCAAGGTGCCGCATCAGGAATTGCGCGATATCGCCGCCGAGATCGAAGGGGTGCCTTATCCCGTGGGCGATTTCCGCCATCTGCCCGGCCACGCGCAGTTCATCGCCATCATGCCGCAATGGGATTTTCTGAATTTCCTCGCGGAAAAAGCGAAAGCGCTGCCGCATTTCCGGCTGCTGATGGAGGCGAAGGCGGTCGATCTTCTCGCTTCGGGCGATCGTGTCACCGGCCTCGTCGCCGAAACGCCGGATGGCCCGCTCGACATCGCGGCCGATCTCGTCATTGGCGCGGATGGGCGCCATTCCACCATCCGCGAGAAGGCGGGCTTCAAACCCCTCGAACGCGGCGTGCCCATCGACGTGCTGTGGCTGAAGCTGCCGCGCCAAGAGAGCGATCCGGAAGCCGCGCTTGGCCGCGTGTCCGCCGGTCTGCTCTTTGTGATGATCGACCGTGGCACATACTGGCAATGCGCCTTCGTCGTGCCCAAGAACGGGTTCGAAGCGATCAAGGCGCAAGGCATCGAAAAATTCCGCGCGCGGCTGAAGACCGCCGCGGGTTTCGCCGCAAACCGCATCGACGCGATTGCCAGTTTCGACGATGTGAGTCTTCTCACCGTCGCGGTGGATCGCCTGCCGCAATGGGCCAGGCCGGGGCTGCTCTGCATCGGCGATGCCGCGCATGCCATGTCGCCGGTCGGCGGCATCGGCATCAACCTCGCCATTCAGGATGCCATCGCCGCCGCCAATCTGTTGTGGCAGCCGCTCCTGCGCGGCAAGCCCACGCTGGGCGATCTCAACAGGGTGCAGGCGCGGCGCGAATTCGCGGTGAAGGTTACGCAAGGGCTTCAGGTCGCGATCCAGAACCGCATCATCGCACCGACACTGGCCAGCACCGCGCCGGTCAAGCCGCCTTTCGTGCTGAAGCTGCTGAAGGCTTTCCCGATTCTGCGCACCATACCCGCCTATATGGTGGGAATCGGCGTGCGGCCGGAGCACATCCATGCGCCCGATCGCGCAAACCGCTGACGGCATTGGCTTTTCTCAACGCCTGCGGGCGTGCCGCGCATTTGCAACCGGATCGCCCCGGAATCGTTTACCATGCGCGCGAACATGGGTTCGCGGCGTTGGGGGAATTTCCGATGGCCAGATATTGGAAGCTTTTGCCTGTTGTGTTCGGCGCCTTGCTGTTCAGCGGCGTGGCGCTCGCCTGTGATGATTGCGGCGGATATTACGGCCGCCAGCCGGTCTATTCCTGCAATGCCGGTCAATATGATTGCCGCTACGAGTCGAGCCTTTACATCCCGCAAGTCGGCGATTGCGGCTATGGCTGCCACGGTACTTACAGCCGCTATTGGGACGATGGCTGCGGCTGCTATCGCGCGCGCCACCGCGCCTACAATCGCGGTTTCCGCCACGGCTATCGCGTCGGCTTCCACGACGGCTACGAAACCGCGAGCTACGATCAGGACGGTTTTTACGACGGCGCCCACACCTGGCATCGCTGGGAGCGCTGGCAAGATGGCGGCGGCCACTGGCGCGACGGCTGGCACGACAACAAAGGCGCCTGGCACGACCGCGACCGGCATGACAGCCACGACGGCTGGCGCGATGGCGACCGCCATGACGATCGCGACGGACGTTATGACGATCGGTACGACGATCGTCGCTGAAAATATTTTGACGCAAAAATTTCCGCGCGAAGGAGCGCCCGCGCGCGGAAAATCTCGCGATTGTCTCGCCCGAACAGACGCTTAGATGATTTTCCTGTATTCAGGATAATTAGCTTGACACCGCAACGGTGGTCCCGTACATTTCTCCCAATTCTCGAACTGCGCCCGAACCGTAGCCGCCCGTGAAAACCGGCGGTTTTTCTGTGTTTTGAGCGCCGTTCCCACCACCACCCCACTTGTCATCCCGGCCCAGCGATGCGTCAGCATCGCGCCGAGCCGGGACCCATCGTGCAAGCGGTACAATGGGTCCCGGATAGCTTCGCTGCGCTCAGCTTCCGGGATGACAGGCTTTGTTTGGAGAAAGATGAAAATGCACAAGCTCTAACGCCGCCCTCGCCCTGACCGGGCGTGGCGACAGGGAGGGATTCTTCTGGGGAAGTCGAGACTACGCGCAAGCGGGTCCGTGACGCCGAACCGGAAACAGTCCCTCACAATCGCCCCGTTC
>JAFECN010000230.1 GCA_018242145.1 Pseudomonadota bacterium | reverse complement strand
TTCGCCCGCCGCGGCCAGCGTGGCAGACCAGAAATTCGCGCAGTTCATCCGCGACTTCCGGGTGACGGCCCTCAATGCGGGTATCCGGCCCGATATCTATGACGCCTCCATGGCGGGCATCACCCGCAACGCCAGCGTGGAGCGCGCGAATCTCTTTCAGCCGGAATTCGTGAAGCCGGTGTGGAGCTATCTCGACAGCGCCGTGTCCGACACCCGCGTCTCGATGGGCCAGCAGATGGAAGGCACCTATCCCTCCATGCTGTCGCGGCTCGAAAGCCGCTA
The DNA here is from genome assembly GCA_018242145.1 of Pseudomonadota bacterium. Lineage (GTDB taxonomy): Bacteria > Pseudomonadota > Alphaproteobacteria > Micropepsales > Micropepsaceae > Rhizomicrobium. The sequence goes on along the minus strand of JAFECN010000230.1, from coordinate 11,987 downwards.
TGGCGTGTCGAAGCACATCCTTGTCGCCATCTGGGGCATGGAGAGCAATTACGGCCAGCAGATGGGCAGCTACAACATGTTCGAGGCGCTGGCGACGCTGGCCTATGACGGCCCGCGCCAGGCCTTCGCGCGGCGCGAATTGCTGGCGGCGCTGAAGATGGAGCAGGAGGAAGGCCTCTCGCCCAAGCAGATGACATCTTCTTGGGCAGGCGCGTTCGGGCACACGCAGTTCGAGCCGACCTCTTTCGAAAGCCACGCCGTCGATGGCGATGGCGACGGCAAGCGCGACCTGTGGCACTCGCCCGCCGATGCGCTCGCCTCTTCCGCCGTTCTGCTGCAGAACGCGGGATGGAAGACCGGCGCGCCCTGCTTTGTGGAAGTGACCTTGCCGTCCGGCTTCGCTTACGACCTCGCAGACCCCGATGCCACCAAGCCCGTCTCCGCCTGGAAGGCGATGGGCGTGCGGCGGCCGAACGGATTGGATCTGCCGTCCGGTGCGGGCGATGGCGCGATCTATCTTCCGGCCGGCGCGCGCGGGCCCGCGTTCCTCACCTTCGACAATTTCCGCACCGTGCTGAAATACAACAACGCCGCGAGCTATGCGCTGGCGGTGTGTTATCTGGCCGACCGCATTCAAGGCGGCGCACCGATCATCGGCACATGGCCGCGCGACGAGCAGCCCCTGACCAGCGATCAGCGCATGCAGTTCCAGACCGATCTCAACGCGCTGGGTTATGACGTCGGAACGGTGGACGGCGTTCTGGGCCGCAAGACGCGCACCGCGCTGCGCGCCTATCAGAAAGCGCGCGGGCTTCCGGCGGACGGGTTCCCGACCGTGGAAATGCTGGGCCGCCTGAACGCGGACGCGAAGGCGCGTTAGGCCGTAGCCGCGCGGACGGATCGCTTGCGCGATTGCAGCATCAGCGCGAAAGCAACGATGTGCGTCCAGAATAATGCAGGCACATAGAGCATCGGGATCGCATAAGCGGCGCCGAGTTCTCCCGCCATATTGGGCAAGCCGAGCCGCGATGCGTTCGCCGTATCGATGATGAGATCGCCGAGGCCGACCACATTGAAGGCCAAAACCAGAAGCCAGAAGAGCGCGCGTATCCGAAACGTCAGCAGCGCAAGGATTGCGAGCAAAGCGGTGGCGATGTCGCCATAAGCCGCGGGCGCGGCGAAACCTTGCGGCACATGCTGCCCGACGAAGCCCGGCAGCAGAAAGACCAGGCCAAAGAAGCGGAAGCTATGGAATGTGGCGATGATGCGTTGCGCCTGGGCGCCATCCATCGCTTTCAACCACGGCCAGACATAGACCGCGATGCACAGCGCCCAGGCGAGATAGCCCAGCGACATGTCGATCAGGAAGATGGCTTGCGGCGGCATCCTGGAACTCCTTCACGCGATAAAGCTGCATATACAGCTTATAGAGTCCAGCCGCAACCCACGTCCCGCGCAGGGATGCTATTCGGATTTGCGCAGCTTCTGGGTGGCCAGACCGAGAAGGCCGGTGAGCAGCAGCTTTGTGTCGGCGCCGACCGTGCGGCGAAACTCTTCATCGGCGGCGCGCCACATCGGCATGGCGCGCGCCAGACGCTTCTTTCCGGCGGCGGTGATGCGGATGCACCGCGCGCGGCGGTCGTTTGCGTCTTGCGCCGTGCGAATGAGACTCTCCGATTCCAGCGGTTTCAGCGTGCGGTTGAGCGTGGTCGGGTCCATGCCGACGGCATTCGACAGCGCCTTCATGGTCAGCGGCGAGCCTGCGGCCGAATTGGCATAGATCTGGGTGAGCAAACCGAACTGGCCGGTGGTCAATCCGGCAGGCTGGAGATGGGTATCGAAAATCTGCGTCGCCATGCGGCCCACGCGGCGCAGACCGAGGCAGGTACAAACCGCCACCGCACCGCAATCGATTCCGTCTTCGTTCGAAGCTCTCGCCGCCATCACGCCTTCCCTGCATATACATATAAATAGGCCGGACGAATGCGTCCACCGCCGCGGTGCGCCGGCAGCGTGGATGGCGTTCCGGGAGGCAAGCGATGCGAAAGCGCGAGCCCTAGCGTCTCATCGCTTGATGCGTTCCTCGCGCAATTGCGAGCGGCGCACCTTGCCGGCGTCGTCACGCAAGGGCTGATCGGTGAACTCGATGCTGCGCGGGCGCTTGTAGCGCACCAGCCTGTCGGCCAGATGCGATTCCAGATCGGCCTGGCTGAGCCCTTCGCGCGGCTGCACGATGGCATGAACGCGCGCGCCAAGATCCTCGTCCGGGATTCCGATGACGCAGGAGGATTGCACCAGCGGATGCTCGTCGATCGCCGCCTCCACTTCGGCGGGATAGACGTTCGCGCCGCCGACCAGAATCATGTCGGTGCGGCGGTCGGCGAGATAGAGATAGCCGTCCTTGTCCAGCCAGCCGATGTCGCCAATGGATTCCCATCCGCCGTCCAGCACGCGCTTGTCGGCGCCGACATATTTATAGGTGTCGGGCATGCCGTCTTTCAGCCGCATGAATATCTCGCCGGTTTCGCCGCGCGGCAGCATCTTGCCCTCGGGCGAGAAGGCTTCGATCTCGCCGCCCAGCGCGATGGTGCCGACCGAGCCTTTGTGCGCGAGCCATTCGTTGCCGTCCAGAACGGTGGCCGCGACGCCTTCGGTGCCGCCATATAACTCCCAGACGACATCCGGCCCAAGCCACGCGATCCATTCTTCCTTCAGCCATGCGGGACAGGGCGCGGCGAGATGCCAGAGCGTCTGGAGCGACGACACGTCGTATTTCGCGCGCACGTCTTGGGGCAGTTTCCAGATGCGGCTCATCATCGTGGGCACGAGGTAAATCCACGTCGCCTTGTGCCTGTCGATCAGGCGCAGCGTTTCTTCCGCGTCGAATTTCGTCATCAGGACGAGTTGCGCGCCGATCATCAGCGCCGGAAAGGCGGTGACCAGCGGGCCGTTGTGATAAAGCGGGCCGGGCATCAGCACCACATCGTCGGGGCGGATGCGCCAGAGCATGGCGCCGCCTTCCTGCGTGACGCCTGGCGTTCCGGCGACGATCAGCTTGGGCCGCCCGGTCGAGCCGCCGGAGGTCGGCGCTTTCCATGAGGGCGAGATCGCATCCGGCAGATCGCTGTCATCCTCTGACACCGCGAGCAATTCGGCGATGGAGACAACCGGGCGGCCGATATCGAGCGGCGTGTCATTGATGACGATGGGCGAGTTGGCGAGATCGGCGATGGCTTTCATTTCCGCCAGCGGCAGGCGCCACGACACCGGCTGCGGCACCGCGCCGATCTTCCATGCCGCATAGAATGCCTCGATGAAGCCGATGGAGTTGGGCAGCGCGATGGTGAGGTAATCGCCGTGGCGGACGCCCTTCGCCAAAAGGCCGCGCGCGATGCGGTTGGTGCGGCGGTGCAATTGCTTCCATGTGCGCGTGTCGTCCAGGCATTTCACCGCCCATTGATCCGGCTTGTTCGCGGCGTGCGCCTTGAGCGTTGCACCGATGGACGGCGGATTGGGGTTCGGTCCGGCTGCGGCGGCGGCTTCCAGCGCCGCGAGAATGGAATTTTTGGCCACGCGCGTTTGCTCCCAATAGTTTTTCTTATTGTGGGGCGGATTTGGCGAAGCGCAAACACCGAATGGGTCCGCGCTTTTCGCCTACGCTGAAGCTTCGGCGGATAGGTCGCGGGCTGGGTCCCGGATCGCTTCGCGTCCGGGACAACGCTGCGACTAACAAAAAGGCCACTCGAATGAGTGGCCTTTTTGCAGTCTCGCGTTGGTTGCGGGGACAGGATTTGAACCTGTGACCTTCAGGTTATGAGCCTGACGAGCTACCGGGCTGCTCCACCCCGCGTCATGGGTGTTTCGCGAGGCGTCTCGCGAAAGGTGGGCGGGTATAGGCCATCGCTGCCCCGCCTGTCCACCCCCCGAATATCCCAAATTTTCCAACTGATTATGCCCCCCGCGCCAGATGCCACGAGGCCCGCTAGACTGAACGGGAACAGTGACGGGGGCGATCATGTTCATCGGGCATTATGGGCCGGCATTCGGCGCCAAGGCGGCGGTGCGGCGCGTGCCGCTGTGGGTCTATTTCATCGCGGTGCAATGGCTGGACGTGATCTGGTCCAGCCTGGTGCTGCTCGGCATCGAGAAAATGAAGATCGTTCCGGGCTACACACAGGGCAGCGCGCTCGATCTTTATTTCATGCCCTACACGCACGGATTGATCGGCGCGATCGTGCTGTCGCTTGTGTTCGGCGGCATCGTGGCGCTGTTCATGCGCGCGCAGAAACGCGCGGTGTTCTTCATCGTCGCTGCGGCGGTGTTCTCGCACTGGATTCTCGATCTTGTCGTGCACATGCCGGACCTGTGGGTCTGGGGCGATCTGAAACTCGGCTTCGGGTTGTGGCGCTGGATCTGGATCAGCCTGCCGCTGGAACTTCTCTCGCTGTTCATCGGCGCATGGCTCTATGCGCGCTTCGTGCCGGCGCGGCCGCGCGGGAATCTCTGGCTGTGGCTGTTCGTGGCGGCGATGGCAGCGGTCGAGATCTATGCCGCGTTCGGGCCGCCACCTGCTTCGGCGGCAGCAGAGGCGCAGACGGCGCTCATCGCCTATGGCGTTCTGGCGCTGCTGGCCGGTCTGGTGGATTTGTCACGCGCGAAACCGGCGTTATGATGCCTTGAGGACGGGCATCACGAACAGCGGAAGAGTTGCTTATGGAAACGCGTTTGCTTGCGTTGAAAAGCGCCGTGCCGCCCTATCCCATCGACCAGAGCGCCGCCGCGCAGCGGGCCGGACAGCTTTTCCAGAAGGTCCGCGATATCGAGCGGTTCATGCCCGTGTTCGTGAACACCGGCATCGACAAACGGTACTCCTGCGTACCGATCGACTGGTACAACGCGCCGCATGGCTGGGTGGACCGCACGGAACTTTTCGTCGAGAACGCGGTGAACCTGCTGGAAGAAGTCGCGCGCAAGCTGCTGGACGAAGCCCGGCTGACGGTGGCGGACATCGACACCATCGTCGTCGCCTCCACCACCGGCATCGCGACGCCGAGTTTGGATGCGCTCGTGGTCGAGCGATTGAAGATGCGCCGCGATATCCAGCGGCTTCCGATTTTCGGGCTGGGTTGCGCGGGCGGCGTGGTCGGCATTTCGCGCGCAGCCGCGATGGCGCAGGCGCGGCCCGGCAGCAAGGTGCTGTATCTGGTGGTCGAGTTGTGCGCGCTCACCTTCCGCAAGAGCGACACGTCCAAGAGCAACATCGTGGCGACGGCCCTGTTCGGCGACGGCGCGGCCGGCGCGATCCTTTCCACCGACGGTGAAGGCCCGTGCTTCGAGGCGATGGGCGAGCACACCTGGCCGCACTCGCTCGACATCATGGGATGGGACGTCGAGGAAGACGGCCTCAAGGCGCGCTTCGCGCAGAGCATTCCCGGCCTCGTCGCCGCGGACTTCACGCAGTTGCTGGGCGAGTTCCTGCACCGCAACGACCTTAAGCAATCGGACATCGACGCCTATGCCTGCCATCCGGGCGGCGCGAAGGTTCTGGATGCGCTGGAAGATGCCTTCGGGCTTGCGCGCGGCGATCTGGTGGAGAGCCGCGAGGTGCTGCGCGACTACGGCAACATGTCCGCCGCCACGGTGATGTTCGTGCTGGAGCGCATGGACTGGCGCGCGAAGAACAGGCGCATCCTGATGACGGCGCTCGGCCCCGGATTCTCCGCCGCGTTCCTCACCCTGGCGAATTGATGCTTGCGGCGCTGGCGATTATTGCTTTCGTCGCGCTGGAACGATTGATCGAAATCCTCATTTCCCTGCGCAACACGCGCGCGCTGATGGCGCGCGGCGCTGTGGAACATGGCGCGGGCCACTACCCCGTCATCGTCGCGCTGCATGTGGCATGGTTCGCGGCGATCATCGTCTTCCTGCCGCATCCCGTCGAAATCCGCTGGATATGGATTGCGGTGTTCGCGGTGCTGCAGATCGCCCGTATCTGGACGATGGCGAGCCTCGGCGCATGGTTCAGCACGCGGATCGTGACGATGGCCGGCGCGCCGCTGGTGGCGCGCGGGCCCTATCGCTTCATGCGCCATCCGAATTATGCCATCGTCGCTGGCGAGATCGCCGTGCTGCCGCTGGCATTCGGCGAAGGGGAGATCGCCATCGTGTTCTCGATCCTGAACGCCGCGGTTCTCGCCTGGCGCATTCGCATCGAAGATCGCGCGCTGGCGCCACGGCGCGGCACATGACCGATACGACCAGAACCTGGGTCGGCTATGTCGCCATGTGCGTCGGCATGTTCATGGCGATCCTGGATATTCAGGTCGTCGCCAGTTCGCTCACCAACATCCAGCACGCGCTGAACATCCCCGACGACAGGATAAGCTGGATTCAGACCGCCTATCTGATGGCGGAGGTGATCGCCATTCCGCTGACCGGCATGCTGACGCGCGCGCTGTCGCTGCGCTGGATGTTCGTGGCGGCGACGGGCGGCTTCACGCTGGCGAGCGCGGCCTGCGCGCTGTGCACGAGCGCCGATCCCTTGATCGCGCTGCGCGTGGTGCAAGGCTTTTGCGGCGGCATGCTGATCCCGGCGGTGTTCACGTCCGTCTTCACGATCCTGCCCAAGAAGCACGAGATTCTCGCCACGGCGATGGCCGGTGTCGTTGCGATGGTGGCCCCTACGGTCGGCCCCTATGTCGGCGGCTGGCTGACGCAGACCTACTCCTGGCACTGGATATTCCTGATCAATGTGGTGCCGGGAATTCTGGTGTGTTCGGTGGTTGGCGTCTTCATTCCGGTGGGCGAGCCCAATGTCGGCTATCTGCGCCGGATCGACTACGCCACCGTGCTGCTGGCCGCCATCTTCCTCGGCACGTTGCAATGGCTGTTGAAGGAAGCGCCGCCGCATCATTGGAGCGGGCTCTACGTCTATTCGCTGTTCACGGTCTGCGCGTTGTCCGGCGCTTTCGCGCTGTATCTCTGCTTCGCCCGCGCGCATCCCTTCATCAATCTGCGGCGCCTTGCGAAGCTGAGCTTCGCAGTGGGATGCAGCCTGAGCTTCGTCGCGGGCATGGGACTTTACGGCTCCACCTACATCCTTGCGATTTTCCTCGGCGGCGTGCGCGCGCACACGCCCATCGAGATCGGCGAGATCATCATGGTCTCCGGCGCGGTACAGCTTGTGGCGGCGCCGGTTGCGGCGCTGCTGGAAAGCCGCGTGGACGGGCGCATCCTGCTCGCCTTCGGCTATGGGCTGTTCGGCATCGGGCTTCTGATCAACGGGCAGATGACATACCAGACCGATTTCGACGGGTTGTTCTGGCCCCAGGTGCTGCGCGGCGTCGCCGTGATGTTCTGCATCCTGCCGACGACGCGGCTTGCCATGGAAGGCTGGAGCACCGAGGACACGCCCGACGCGAGCGGACAGTTCAACCTGATGCGCAATCTGGGCGGCGCCATCGGCATCGCGCTGATCGACACCATTCTGGCGCAACGCACACCGGAGATCGCGAACCACATCGTGGCGCGACTGCAGGCGGGCGACGCGGCGATGGCGGCGAAAGTGGGATTGCCGACGGAATATTTCCACGGCGTGCCGATGGGGCCGGTCGATCCGGCGATGCGCGCCTATGTCGAGCCGCTCATTCAGCGGGTGGCGCTGACGGACTCGTTCAACGAGGCCTGGATCGTGCTGGGCGTGTTGTTCCTGCTGTCGCTGGCCGCCGTGCTGTTCGTGCGCGGCGGCAAATGGCAGACGGCGACGCGCGATTAGTCTGCTGGGGAAAGCGCGGGCCGGGCCGAAACCGCTTCCGCCGCTTTCATTTGCCAGATCAGGCCGATGAAAATGCCCTTGGCGCGCTGGAGCAGCCCCAGCACCATCGCTCCTGCCAGGGTGCAGAAAGCCGCGATGCTCGCCCACAGGGGCAGGATCAGAAACGATTCCACCGACATCATTACCGCCACGACGACATGCCCCGTGACCATGACGGTAAGCCAGGCCGGGCCGTCATCGGCACGGATATGGGCGAAGGCCTCGCCACAGGAAGCGCAGTGGTCCACCTGCTTTAGGTAAGCGCGGAAGAGATCGCCCTTTCCGCAATGGGGGCAGCGCTGGAAGAAGCCGCGAATCATCGCCTGTCTGGCGGGGTTTTCGGACGAGAGCATCATGGGCGGAAGATGGGAGAGCCGCCCGGCGGAAAAAAGATTCAGCACCGCCGCGCGGCAATATGGCCAAAGCCGCGGAAACGCTGGGCCGTTAACGAACTTTTGGAGAACAGGGAACCAAAATCGTTTTGACGTAAGTATTTGGCTGGTAAGGAAATTATTGGTAAGACTCCGGCTCAAGAGGGGCCCGGCTCAGGGGAGCCTCATCCGAAATTTGCCGCCCGAAGGACGCTGGTGTGACCCGATCGTATCGAGCCATTCAACTGCCATTTGCGTGCGCCCTTTTCACCCTCCTCTGCCTTAGTCCGATGGCAGCCACGCCCGCCGATGCGGGCGTCCTCGATTTCCTGTCGTCCGCCTTCAACCGTTCCGATGCTCCCGCGCTCGCCCCGACGCCAAAACCGGCGCAGGCTGCCGCCCTGCCGGACGTCAACGACACGGACGACGCCGCGCTGGGGGAAATTCCGAACCCGGCGCCCATCGCCAGTTCCACACTCTCGGCCCCGCCCACCGTGGAGCGTTGGGCGAAATATATCTCCTGCGTGCCTTACGCGCGCTTGCGCTCCGGCCTGCAGATCTTCGGCGACGCCAAGTTCTGGTGGGGCAAGGCGGCGGCTCTCTATCAACGCATGACCCAGCCCGCCGCCGACGCGGTGATGGTGTTCGCCGGCAGCAAGCGCATCCGCCGCGGCCATGTGGCGGTGGTGACGGCCATCGTTTCGCCGCGCGAAATCAAGATCGATCACGCCAACTGGCAGAACCACGGCGAGATCGACCTCAACATGCCCGTGCTCGACGTCAGCAAGAACAATGACTGGTCGCGGGTGCGGGTGTGGGACCCGAAGACCGGCGATTACGGCGCGCGCGTTTATGCCATCAGCGGCTTCATCGCACGGCCTGCGCCGATCACGCGCGGCAGCTAGCCGGTCAGCTCCAATCCTTGCCCTTGTGCGGCTTGCGTACGAGTTCGGGCTGCACGAAAGGCGCGGGCCCGGACTTGGCCTGCTTTGCCTTGTCGTTGGCTTTGGGCTTTTTCTTTTCCCGATTGCTGCGTTGTTCGCGATTGGCCATGGAAGCCTCCGGCGGATGTGGCGCGCAGACGATAATTCCAGATTCCGGCGGAAAAAAGAGGCAAAGCCGCTTTGGACGGCTTTGCCAGTTCCGAGGGGGATCAACGGTACTCAGAAAGACTGCGGTAAAGACCTTCTTCTTCGCCCGCGATGGCGCGGGAGAGCGTGCGGCGCACGGCGGCGATCTTGCGCGCGGTGCGCCGGTCGCCCGTCAGGCGCAGGGTCCGCTCGATCTCGTCCAATGTGCCCTGCGCGGAAAGCAGGTGCGCGAAACGCTTGATATCGATCGGCTTGGTCATGAAACGCCTCAATGCGGACTGGTAATGGGACGCGCCGCGGACTGTTCGAGGACGCCCGGTGTGTCCCAGGCGCCTTCGGGACGGATGATGAGATACGGATCGCTCTCCATCGTGATGGCGTCGTGATGGCGCGGCAGTTCGCGCGCGATCTCGACATAGGCGTGATCCGAAAAGGCGAACGGACGGCTGCGGCCCAGCGGCCTGAAGCCGAGCTTCTCCCAGAAGCCCACCAGCCGCGCCTGCGAATGGCCATAGACCCGCGCATAGCCTTTGCGCCGGCAGATCTCGACCGCCGCTTCCACGACCGCGCGCGTGACCGGCGTTCCGCGAAAGGGCCTCAGAACCGCCAGGCGCTCAAGCTTCGCGAAATCCGAGAAATAGCGGACGCGGATGGCGGCGGCGGGGCGTGCATCGGCGAGCGCCAGCACATGGGTGGCGCAATAGTCGTTGCCGTCGAACTCTTCTTCGTAGGGGCAGTCCTGTTCGGACATGAACACCGCCGCGCGCACGGCGAAGACCTGCTGCAACTGTTCCGCCGTGGAGACGACGGCGGTTCGCACGCGAAAGGGCGGCAGCGTCAAGAGAGGGCTCCGCCGGATGTTGGAACCCGGATGAGGCTTCCCATGCCGATCTTCGTTTCGCCGGAAACCGATGCGGAGCCCGCCCCCACGCCGGACTTGAGGCCGTCCGCCGTCGTGACGCGCGCATAAAGCGGCGCGCCCGCATAGCGCCAGCCCATGGCGCGCGAGATGACGGGATCGAGCCTGCGGGTGAGCCTGCGCGCGAGGATGGCCCAGATATAGACGGCGGCCGGCGCATCGCCGAACGGCGCCAGCGCCGACAAGGGCGGATCTGCGGTATCGAGCGTGTGGGCGCGCAGCGCCGCATGGCCTTCGGCGGTGAGCGGCAGGAAGGCATAGAAGCCGATGATCTTCGGGCTTTCGCTTTGCGGCGCGCGATGCTCGATCAGCCAGAAGCAATCGCGGTTGTGCGCGAAAACCCGCGTCATGGTTTCGAGCGTTCCGGCCTGCGGGGATATCTCCGTGTGAAGGAGCCGGTGCAGATCCCGAATCTCGTTTGATTCGGGGGGACGAACCCAAACCCGTCCGCCCTCCGGATGCTCTACCGACTCGCTCACCCCCCATACGCGGTCCCGTAACCCATTGGATTTCAACAGCTTCGGCATAATAACTGGCTCCGCATGGATGCAACTATAAGTTGCACACTAACAGAACCACAGCTGTAGTTGAAGAGTGTGGCAGCGAAGACAAGATTGCAGGAAGGTCAGATTTGGAATGGGGATATTCCAGAATCGGGGAGGGGTAGCATGGACGCCGGACGGTGGGACGACTTCCGCTATTTTCTGGCCGTCGCGAAAACGTCGAGCATAAAAAAGGCGGCCGCCAAATTGCAGACGACGCAATCGGCGGTGAGCAAGCGCATCGACCGGCTGGAAGCGGCGCTGAACGTGCGCCTGTTCGAGCGCGGGCCCGCCGGCGCGAAGATCACCTATCAGGGGCAACGCATCCTCAATCATGTGCTGTCGGCGGAGGGGGCGCTGTCGCGGGCCCAGGACGGCGCGCAGGACGCCGCCTCGCGCATCGTGGGCGATTGCAGCCTCAGGCTGTCGGACGGGATCGCGAATTACTGGATCGCCGATTTCCTTGCGGGATTTTTCCGGCGGTATCCGGACATCGAGCTGAAGATGATGCTGGAGACCGACGAACTGGCCGAGCGCAAGGAGCTGTTCGACTTACGCCTGCATTACGCCCCGCCGACGGACACCGACCAGATCGCCAAGAATCTGTGCACCATCCACTTCATTCCGTTTGCCTCGCGGCGATATCTCGAGGAATACGGCACGCCGCGCGCGATCGAAGACCTCGCCCGGCATCGCCTGATCGACCAGGCACAATATCTGATATCGAAGGGCACCTGGGCCGCCCTGCTCAGCGACAACGCCGTCAAGCACACATCGCTTTTCACCAACCAGAGCTCGTTTCTCGCGCGCGCGGTGATGATGGACGTCGGCATCGCGATGATGCCGACCTATATGGCGATAAAGGACAATGCGTTCGTGCCGCTGGATATCGGCTTGCGCATACCGCTGAAGCTGTATGCCAGCTATGGCCGCGAGCAGATGCAGAAAAATGCGGTGAAGACGACGCTGAATTTTCTGCGCGAGCGGGTGTTCGACCTGAAGATCATGCCGTGGTTCGAAGACAAGTTCGTGCCGCCCGCGCCGGACTGGCGGGACCTGCACCGGGAGGCGGTGGCGCGTTGTGTGCGGGACAGCGTCCTGCAGCCGCTTGCAGCGGAATAGAACGCCGCTACCAGCGCAGCGACATGCAGGACAGACCCGCATCGAGCTTGGCGATCTCGCTGACCGGAAGCGTTTGAACGGCAAGACCGAGGCCGCGGACCAGTTGCGCGGTCTTCGCAAAGCGATCGG
>JAFECN010000022.1 GCA_018242145.1 Pseudomonadota bacterium | reverse complement strand
CGGGCGTCGTGCGCTCCGCCCCCATTATCTACGGGCAGGGGATGGCCTCTGCCAATTTCATTAATTCCGGCGTTCTCGTAGTCGGCATGCGGCAGGCCGACCTGAAATCCCTGACCATGGTGTCAAGCTCGCTGTCCGATGGCGCGCTGGCGCACTTCAAGGGCGGCGACGAAGTGATCATCGGCCAGCGCCTGGCCAACAAGATGCGGCTGCTGCCGGGCCAGACGATCACCTTGATTGCCCCGCATGGCGACGTGACGCCCTTCGGCACGACGCCGCGCATCAAGACCTATCGCATCGCGGGCACGTTCAATGTCGGCATGAGCGAATACGACTCCACCTTCGTGTTCATGCCGCTGGATCAGGCGCAGCTTTTCTTCAATCAGGACAAAACGGTCAGCGGCCTGGAAGTGATGGTGCGCGATCCCGACAACATCAAGGCGATGGTCGCGCCCATCGGGCAGGCCGCCGGCCCCTATTCGCGCGTGGTGACGTGGCAGGACATGAATTCGAGCCTGTTCGGCGCGGTGGAGGTCGAGAAGAACGTGATGTTCCTCATCCTGTCGCTGATCATTCTGGTGGCGGCACTGAACATCATCTCCGGTCTGGTGATGCTGGTGAAGGACAAGTCCGCCGACATCGCCATCCTGCGCACCATGGGCGCCACGCGCGGCGCGATCATGCGAATATTTTTCATCGCGGGCGCCAGCATTGGCGTCTCCGGCACCGTCATCGGCCTGATCGTCGGCTCGGTGTTCTGCGCCAATATCGAATCCATCCGGCAGGCGCTGCAGTCGTTGACGGGAACCACGCTGTTCAATCCCGAGATCTACTTCCTCTCGCGCATGCCTGCGGAGATGGACCCGCAGGAAGTGATTGCCGTCGTCGCCATGGCGCTGGTGTTGTCCTTCCTTGCGACGCTCTATCCGGCATGGCGCGCCGCCCGCCTCGATCCGGTGGAGGCGCTGCGTTATGAATAAGCTCGCCGCCGCCGCGCTTCGTCTCGAAAATGTCGCGCGCCTCTATGCGCAGGGCGAAAGCACGCTGGATGTCTTCCACAATCTGAAATTGACGCTGCATCCGGGCGAGGTGGTGGCGCTGGTGGGGCCCTCCGGCGCGGGCAAGTCGTCCCTGCTTCACATGGCGGGACTTCTGGAAGAGCCGACTGCGGGCGAGATCTACATCGCCGAATCCGCCGCATCGAAGCTGGACGAGAAGACGCGCACGCGCATCCGGCGCGACATGATCGGCTTCGTCTATCAGGCGCATCACCTTCTGCCGGAGTTCACGGCGCTGGAGAACGTCGTTCTGCCCCAGCGCATTGCCGGCAAGAGCCGCGCGGCTGCCGAGGAGAACGCGACCCGCCTTCTGGAACAGCTTGGTCTGGGCGATCGTCTCACGCACCGGCCCTCGCAATTGTCGGGCGGCGAGCAGCAGCGTGTGGCGATTGCGCGCTCTCTGGCGAACAATCCGCGCATCCTTTTGGCCGACGAGCCCACCGGCAATCTCGACCCGCGCACCGCGGGCGGGGTCTTCGACGCCCTCCTGAAACTGGTCCGCGCGGAGGGCCTCGCCGCCCTGATCGCCACCCACAATATGGAACTGGCCTCCAAGATGGATCGCGCCCTTGTCCTGCACGAAGGTCGCCTGATTTCCGGCGCCGCGGCGAACCCATAGGCGGCTGTTTCCCCGCATTTCCCTGAATATATGATCCTGTTTTGTTCTTGACAGGAACGGAACAATAGAAGAACATGCCTTCCCAATAAGAACGGAGGGCAAGATGATCTGGGCAAAAGATATTGCGGCGGGTGTGGGCCTTCTGGCCTTTGTGGCGTGCTCCTTCGCGCTGGCCACCTTTGCGCAGGCGATGAGCGTCGCCTGACCGCCAACTCCCTGTGGATGGACGGCTTTCCCGCGTCGCGCGCAATGCGGCGCGTGGGCGATGATGGGGCTTCTGGCGATGGAGAATCAGTCTGGCGATGGCGGCGGAGCGAAAACCGGCCAATTTCGTGCATTTGCGGGTGAAGAGCGCCTATTCGCTTCTGGAAGGCGCCATCCGGCCCGGCGAACTCGCGGAACTGGCGCGCGACAATGCCATGCCGGCCGTCGCCGTCACCGACACCAACAACCTTCATGGCGTCTTTGAGATCAGCGAGACTTTGGCCAAGCGCGGCGTTCAGCCGATTGTGGGCTGCCTTGTCTCCGTCGATCTGGATGAAACGCCCAAGCCCGCGGGAATGGCCTCGCGCCAGAAGCCGGCCCAGCTTCCGCTTCTGGTGCAGAACGAGCAGGGCTACCGCAATCTCTCCAAGCTTCTGAGCCGGGCCTATCTGGGCGCGGAGCCGGGAGAATGGCCCCATGTGACGCTGGCGCAACTCGCGGCGCATTCGGACGGCCTGATCGCGCTGACCGGTGGCCCCGGCGGGCCTCTGAACGCCCTGATCGCGAACGGCCAGCCCGAAGCCGCCGACGAATTGCTCAAGCGGCTGGCGGCGATTTTCCCGAACCGTCTCTATGTCGAATTGCAGCGTCACGGCATGCCGGAGGAACGCGCGGCGGAAGACGGTCTGATCGCGCGCGCTTACGACATGGACCTGCCGCTCGTCGCCACCAACGATGTCCATTTCGGCAGCGACGCAATGTACGAAGCGCACGATGCGCTGCTCTGCATCGCCGACAGCACCTATGTTTCGCAATCCGACCGCCGCAAGCTGACGCGCGAGCATCGCTTCAAATCTGCCGAAGAGATGGCGGTGCAGTTCGCCGATCTGCCCGAGGCGATCGAGAATACGGTCCAGATCGCCAAACGCTGCGCCTTCCGCCCGAAGAAGCGCGCGCCGATCCTGCCGAAATTCGAGCCGGAATCCGGGCTGTCTCCGGCGGAGGAACTGCGCGCGCAGGCGGAAGCAGGGCTGACGCGCCGGCTTGCCGAGCACGGCACCTTCGCGGACGAGCAGGTCTATCGCGACCGGCTGGCGTTCGAGCTTGGCGTCATCATCGGCATGGATTTTCCGGGCTACTTCCTGATCGTCTCGGACTTCATGAAATGGACCCGCGCGCACGGCATTCCCGTCGGCGTGCGCGGTTCGGGCGCCACCTCGCTGGTCGCGTGGTCGCTGGACATCACCAATCTCGATCCCATCCGCTTCGGCCTGCTGTTCGAGCGCTTCCTCAAT
>JAFECN010000229.1 GCA_018242145.1 Pseudomonadota bacterium | reverse complement strand
GATACACCCGTCGTCATGGCCTCGATATTCAAGGCAATCGTGGCGCTGGAATTCTATGCCCAATCGCGGGCCGGTCTTCTCGATCCGGCACGCTCGCGGCCAAAAGTGGCGGTCTGTTCGGACGTATCCGCAATGAGATCGCGGTTATTGGCTATCCGGACGGCGCGAGCTATGCGGTTGCCGTCTTCACCGTTGCCGCCGTTCCATTTCGGGCAACGGCTGCGATCAATGCGCAGATCGCTCGGATCGCAACCACCGCGATCGACGCACTACGCTAAATATTCTGCAGAAATCGTGGCGTGACGGGATGGAAGCAACCCGCGCAGCGTCCAACGCAACCGCGGCCGCCCATGTATAGTAAGCTAGAACTTCCGATATCGAGCGCCTGTTCGGCCGACGGGTGAACGTTTCCTTAACGGGGTCTAAGCATTTTCTTAAACTCTTGTCGCGAAAATTGTTCCGTTGGGGGAAACGGCCAAGACGGAGCGGCGCGGGAGTGCTCAAGGATCTCTATCCAGAGCAACGCAGAAAGGTCACGCAGCAGGAACTGAACGGTTTCCTGCTAGCGCACGAACGTCACCTGACCTATCAACATGGCGGCGCGAAGGCGGAACTTGCGCGCACCAAATTGGACCGTCTCAACCTCGCGAACCGCAATCTGGCCGAAGCGGATTTTTCCTACGCTTCTCTCGTTGGCGCCTCGCTGTTCGGCAGCACGCTCGATCGCGCAAATTTCCTCTGCGCCGATTTGCGTGACAGCGACCTGCGCTCCACCAAACTTGTGTGCGCCAATCTGCGCGGCGCATCGATCCGCGGTGCCAAACTGGCGTTCGCCAAATTGGACGGCGCGGATTTGCGCGCCGCCACCGTGGCCTATCGCGGGCCGGAGGCGGCGGCCTCGCCGGAACGAACGGTTCCGGTCGATTTCTCCAACGCGTCTCTCAAAGGCGTCTCCTTCGGCCATGCGCAGCTTGAGGGCGCGAATTTTTCCGGCGCCATCCTCGAAGACGTCAACTTCAAGAATGCCAAGCTCGCCAATGTCACGTTCCGGAACGCGGTTCTGGTCGGTGTCGACGTTGTCGCGCTTGGGTTGCCGCCCGAGGCGCTGGAAGGGTGCGTCGTCGGCGTGACGGCGGAAGCGGTTGCGAAGGCCGCCGTCATCAAAGAAAAACTTGAAGCCCATTGGCTTTGCGTTTCCAGCGGCGCGAACAAGGGCGCTCCGGCGATATTGGATGGCGAGGATCTGCGCGTCGTTAAGGATCAGTTCGCCGGCAAACCCCTCACGGGGCTTGCGGCGCGGCGTGTCTGCGCGGTGGGCATCGATTTCTCCGGCAGCCAACTTCAGGGCGTGCGCTTCGACGGCGCGGATCTGCGCGAATGCAATTTCAATCGTGCGGATATTCGGGGCTGTTCGTTCCGCGACTGCAAGCTGGGGCATGCGACATTCGAAAAGGCCGATATGCGCAGCCTCGTGGCGGGCGGCCGGCAACTGGCGGTCGATTTGACAGGGGCCTCGGCGAGCCGATCGCAATTTTCCCTCTCCGTTCTGGAAACGGATCTGGCGTCGCTGGGACTGGAGATCCCGCTCGCCGCTGCGGCGTAAGTAATCCTCTTCAGAGATTCCGAACAAACCGCCGCGTGCCCGGGATGCCCAGTGCTGCTTCGAAATCCGGGGCGTGTTTTTCTTCTGCAAATTTGAAGCCGGATTTGGCGTAGTTCTTCTCTGCCGCATCGTTGCCGACGAAGATGCTGATCTGCGCGCGCTTGAACCCTTTGGACCGGGCGACGCCGAGTTCCACCTGCATCAGCGCGTAAGTCAGGCCCATGCCGCGATATTCCGACTTGGTCGCGACGTTCTCGATGGTCCAGGCGCCGTCCTCGCTTGTTGCGGCGGAGACGATGAAGGCGCCGCGCGGCCAGAACTGTTCCTGCTCGGATTTCGGTATGCCCATCTTGTCGCCGGCTTCGGCCATCGCCGCATGTGACACGCGATAGACGCTGTCATCGCCGAAGCCGCACATGGCGGAGACCGGCTCGCCGTCCGCTTCTACCACATGGAACAGCGACCAGTGCCACCAGGACCGCGCCTCGGCCAGGGTGAGATATTTGGCGAACTCCACGCAATAGGCTTCCTCGCGTTGCAGAACGATCTCGAACCAGCCGCGTTCGAGCTGGCTGCGGGAGGCGGCGACACAGGCCCAGCCGAGAAAGTCTGCATCGTCCGGGCGGGCAGGGCGAATGAGAATGGACATGGCGGCACGATCCGATATTGAGCGCCGCCTTGGCAAACGCTAGATTGCCCGCGCCTCGGAGTTGACCCGCATGTGTGGGATTTCGCGCAACAGATAGATCGCCAATCCGGCCGGCGCCGCTGCGCCGGGTTCTGTTGTTCCGCGAAATCCCGTAACCATCATGCGAGGCGCCCGCCGTGGCCTTCTTCCGCAACTCTGCCGTCAATCTGCTGAATCTTCACTACGGCATTTTCGCCATGGTGATGAACGGCGCGGGCATTTTCATCTGCGTCTATCTGCTCAAGGCCGGCGTTCCCGCGCCCGGCGTGCTGGCGGCGATGGCCGCCATCCTTCTGGCGCGCTTTTTCATCCGCCCCGCCATCGTGCGCTTCGCCGTGCGGCTCGGGCTCCAGCGCATGCTGATCGCCGGCACCGTGCTGATGTCTTTCCAATATCCGATCCTCGCCTTCGTGCATGGCGCGAACGCCGCGCTTTATCTGATGATCCTCGCCGCCGCGATCGGCGATACGGTCTATTGGTCCTGCTACCACGCTTATATGGCGGCGCTGGGCGATCATGAGCATCGCGGCCAGCAGATCAGCATGCGCGAGGCCATCGCCGCGATGGCGGGAATCGTTTCGCCTATCCTGACGGGGTGGCTGCTCATCACGTTCGGCCCGTTGGCCGCGTTCGGCGTGGCCAGCGCGATCAACCTGACCGCAATGGTCCCACTGTTCT
>JAFECN010000228.1 GCA_018242145.1 Pseudomonadota bacterium | reverse complement strand
CGGCTCGCCGGTGCGCGGGCGCGCAGCGATTGGGATGGAACCAAGGAAATCCTTGCGCGTGGGCGCGAGGCGATCATCGAGGAAATGAAGGCGAGCGGCCTGCGCGGCCGTGGCGGCGCAGGCTTCCCGACTGGTATGAAATGGTCGTTCATGCCCAAGGAGGCGGGGCCGCGCCCGCACTACCTGGTGGTGAATGCCGACGAGTCCGAGCCGGGCACCTGCAAGGACCGCGATATCCTGCGCCACGATCCGCACCTGCTGATCGAAGGCTGCCTGATCGCCAGTTTCGCGATGCGCGCGCATGCCGCCTATATCTATGTGCGCGGCGAGTTCATCCGCGAGCGCGAGGCGCTACAGCGTGCGATCGACGAGGCTTATGCCGCGAAGCTCGTGGGCAAGGATAACATCCACGGCTATCCCTTTGATGTGTATATGCATCACGGCGCCGGGGCTTACATCTGCGGCGAGGAAACCGCGCTGCTGGAGAGCCTCGAAGGCAAGAAGGGCCAGCCGCGCCTGAAGCCGCCATTCCCGGCGAATGCGGGTGTCTGGGGTTGCCCCACGACCGTGAACAATGTGGAGAGCATTGCCGTCGCGCCGACGATCCTGCGCCGCGGCGCCGGCTGGTTTGCCGGCATCGGCCGCCCGAACAACACCGGCACCAAGGTCTTCTGCATCAGCGGCCACGTGAACAAGCCGTGCAATGTGGAAGAGGAGATGGGCATTCCGCTGAAGGAACTCATCGAGAAACATGCGGGTGGCGTGCGCGGCGGCTGGGACAATCTTTTGGCCGTCATTCCGGGCGGCGCATCCGTGCCCCTGATCCCGAAATCGATCTGCGACGACGTGCTGATGGATTTCGACTCGCTGAAGAATGTGCAGTCGGGCCTTGGCACCGCCGCGGTGATCGTGATGGACAAGTCCACCGACATCGTGAAGGCGATCACGCGGCTCTCTTATTTCTACAAGCATGAAAGCTGCGGCCAGTGCACGCCGTGCCGCGAAGGCACCGGCTGGATGTGGCGGGTGATGAAGCGCATGACGGTGGGCGACTCGCAGCCCTCGGAAATCGACCTGCTGCACGAAGTCACCAAGGAAGTGGAAGGTCACACGATCTGCGCGCTGGGCGATGCGGCGGCGTGGCCGATTCAGGGATTGATCCGGCATTTCCGCCCGGAACTGGAGCGACGCATGGCCGCGCGCAAGATGGCGGCGGAGTAGGGCGATGGCGTCACGCAAGCTCAACGTCAACGGCGTCGAAATCGAAGCGGATGACAACATCACGCTGCTGCAGGCCTGCGAGCAGGCGGGCGCGGAGATTCCGCGCTTTTGCTATCACGAACGCCTTTCGGTCGCCGGCAATTGCCGCATGTGCCTGGTCGAATGGGTCGGTGCACCGAAGCCGCAGGCCTCCTGCGCGCTGCAGGTGAAGGATATCTTCCCGAACAAGGACGGCACACCCGCCAATATCCGCACCAATTCGCCCATCGCCAAGAAAGCGCGCGAAGGGGTGATGGAATTTCTGCTCATCAACCATCCGCTGGATTGCCCGATCTGCGATCAGGGCGGCGAATGCGATTTGCAGGATCAGGCGATGGGCTATGGCCGCGCCGCGTTCAACCGCTTCAACGAGAACAAGCGCGCGGTCGAAGACAAATATATGGGCCCGCTGATCAAGACGATCATGACCCGCTGCATCCAGTGCACGCGCTGCGTGCGGTTCGCCACCGAGGTGGCGGGCGTGCCCGATTTGGGCGCCACCGGCCGCGGCGAGGACATGGAGATCACAACCTATCTCGAAAAAGCGTTCTCGTCGGAATTGTCCGGCAATGTCGTCGATCTGTGCCCGGTCGGCGCGCTGACGTCGAAGCCTTACGCCTTCAATGCGCGTCCGTGGGAATTGCGCAAGACCGAATCCATCGACGTGATGGATGCGCAGGGCTGTAACATCCGCGTCGATGCGCGCGGGCCGCAGGTGCTGCGCGTGCTGCCGCGCCTGAACGACGACGTGAACGAGGAATGGATCTCCGACAAGGCGCGCCACGCTTGCGACGGCTTGAACCGCCAGCGTCTCGACAAGCCTTATGTGCGCAAGGCCGGCAAGCTCGTTCCCGCGTCATGGGGCGAGGCGTTCGCCGCCATCGCGGCGCGCATGTCCGCCACGAAGCCGGAGAAGATGGCCGCCATCGTCGGCGATCTCGCGGCGGCGGAAGAGATCAAGGCGCTGAAGGACCTGATGTCGTCCTATGGCGACGTGAATCTGGAGTGCCGTCAGGATGGCGCGAAGGTCGGCGGCGGTCCGCGCCAGTCATGGCTGTTCAATTCGACCATCGCCGGTGTTGAAAGCGCTGACGCAATCCTGCTGATCGGCGCGAACCCGCGCTGGGAAGCGCCGGTCTTGAACGCGCGCATCCGCAAGACGTGGCTGAACGGCCCAGTGAAGATCGCCAACATCGGCACGCCGGTCGATCTGACCTATCCGGTCGAGCAGCTCGGCGGCGCGGACGTGCTGACCGGCATCGCCGACGGCAGCCATGCCTTCGCGAAAGTGCTGAAGGATGCGCAGCGCCCCATGATCATCGTCGGCTCCGGCGCGCTGGCGCGGGCGGACGGCGCGGCGATCCTGCATCTCGCCGCGAAGATCGCGGGCGATACCGGCGCCATCGGTCCGGCGGGGAAACCCGCGGAAGGCGGCTGGGTTGGGTTCAACGTGCTGCACACAGCAGCATCGCGCGTCGGTGCCCTCGATCTCGGCTTCGTCAAGGGCCGCGACATGGCGGGCATTCTCGACGGCGGCATGGAATTCGTCTGGCTGCTCGGCGCCGACGAGTTCGAAATGGCGAAGCTCGGCAACGCCTTCGTCGTCTATCAGGGCACGCATGGCGATGCCGGCGCGCATCGCGCCGACGTGATCCTTCCGGGCGCGGCCTACACCGAGAAGGAAGGCCTTTACGTCAATTTCGAGGGCCGCGTGCAGCGCACGAAGCGCGCCGTGTTCCCGCCGGGCGAAGCGAAGGAAGATTGGGCGATCATCCGCGCCTATTCGCAAGTCGCGGGAAAGACGCTGCCGTATGACGACCGCGATGCGCTGCATCAGGCGATCTACAAGGATGCGCTGACGTTCAAGGACATGCATGAGACGCCCGCGCATCTGGGCGCCGATCCGGCGATATGGAACGCCATCGGCCAGGCCGGCGCGATCGACGCGAAAGCGCCGCTCGAATGCACGATCCGCGATTTCTACATGACCAACCCGATCGCGCGCGCGAGCGAGACGATGGCCGAATGCAGCCGCATCTTCGTGGGCGGCCCGCAACAGATGG
>JAFECN010000227.1 GCA_018242145.1 Pseudomonadota bacterium | reverse complement strand
TGGGGTGAGATTCGAACTCACGGGACCCTTGCAGGCCCGCCGGTTTTCAAGACCGGTGCCTTAAACCGCTCGGCCACCCATCCACATGACGATCCCGTAAGCCCAACCGCAAAACGGCGCAAGCGCGGTTGAAGCTTTCATACCCCGTCGCTTACGGTAAATCCGCTCGGGGTAGATGATTCCACCGAATGCTCGATAACGTGCGCAGATTGGCGATGATCGTCGCGGCAGCCAGCTTGGCTGCTGCGTGCGCCTCAACGCCTCCGCCGGGGCATGTCCAGGTTCCGCCCAACGCGGGGGTGTACAAGGTCGGTAATCCTTACCAGATCGACGGCACCTGGTATTACCCGCATGAGCAGCCCGACTATGACGAAACCGGGATTGCTTCCTGGTACGGGCCGACATTCTACGGTCACCGCACCGCGAACGGGGAAATGTATAACGGCGACGAGTTGACGGCCGCGCATCGCACATTGCCCATGCCCGTCAATGTGCGTGTCACCAATCTCGACAATGGCCGCTCGATCATCGTGCGCGTGAACGACCGCGGCCCCTACGCGAAAGGCCGTATCATCGACCTTTCGGAAGCGGCGGCGCGCGAACTTGATATGATCCGCAACGGAACTGCGCGGGTGCGCGTCACCTATGTGGGCCGCGCCGATGTGAACGGCATGCCGCCGCCGCAAACGCCGCCGGAGATCGTGGCGGCTGTACCGGCGGCACCCACCACCAAGGTCGATACCTCGGCGCTTGGCGTCGTGCCGGGGGCAACCGTCGCCCCGCCGGTGCAGGTCGCAAGCATGCCGCAGCCTTCCGCGGATTATTCGGTGCCCGCGCCGCCGCCACAAACGCCCGTCACCGGGCAGGTCCAGAAGGTGCCGGTTCCCGCGGTGACGCACCTTTATGTGCAAGTCGGCGCGTTCTCCAATCAGGCGAACGCGATGCGGCTGCAGGCAAGGTTCTCCGATGCCGGGAATCTGGAGGTGTCGCCGATCACACGAAACGGCAAGCCCCTGTTCCGCGTGCGCAGCGGTCCTTACGATAGTGTCGCAGACGCAGACGCGGCGTTGGCCAAACTGTCCAGCCTTGGTAGTAACGATGCGCAGATCGTGGTCGATCAGTAACCGGTTTGCCGAATCACACTCAGCGTCGGGAGAGTTCCGTTGAAGCGGATTTCAGTCGTTCTCGCATTCTTCATGGCCTCACTGCTGGCGGTCCCCGCGCAGGCGGCACTCAGCACCACGGCGGAACATGCCTTGCTGATGGACGGCGACGGGCAGGTGCTGTGGGCGAAAGACGCCTATGTGCCCATGCCGCCGGCATCGATGAGCAAGCTGATGACGATCGATCTGCTCTTCAGCCGCCTGAAAGATGGCCGGGTTCATCTGACCGACAAATTCCCGGTGTCGGAGGAGGCGTGGAAGACCGGCGGCTCGAAGATGTTCGTGTCCGTCGGAAGCCAGGTGCCGGTGGAAGACCTGATCCGCGGCATCATCATCCAGTCCGGCAACGACGCCTGCGTCGTGGTTGCCGAAGCGCTCGGTGGCACCGTGGACGGCTTCGTGGCCATGATGAACAAACGCGCGAAGGAACTCGGCCTGACGCAGTCGCATTTCGTCAATCCCGACGGATTGCCCGATCCTCCGGGGCAACTCATGTCGGCGCGCGATCTGGCGAAGCTTGCGCGCCACCTGATCACCGCCTATCCGCAATATTATCATTACTTCGGCGAACGCAGCTTCATGTGGAACGGCATCAACCAGCCGAACCGCGACATGGTGCTGGAAAAACTGGACGGCGCGGACGGCCTGAAAACCGGCCACACCGACGCTTCCGGTTACGGGATCGTCGCGTCGGCCAAGCGCGGCGACCAACGCTACATTCTGGTTCTGAACGGTCTGCGTTATCCCGATCTCGCAAAGGACAGCCCGCAACGCCAGGACTGGTTCGCCGAGCGCCGCCGCAGCGACGAGGCCGCCCGCATTCTCGGCCTCGCATTCCGCGAATTCCGGAGATACCGGCTTGCCGGTGCGAACGATGTCGTTGGCCGTGCGCCGGTCTGGCAAGGCACGGCCGACGAGGTGCCGCTGATCACAGGCAAGCCGCTGAGCGTAACGCTGCCGGTGGAGTCGCATGCCAGGATGAAGATGAGCGTGTCGTTCCACGGGCCGGTGAAGGCGCCGATCGCCAAAGGCCAGCAGATCGGCACGTTGACCGTCACCGCGCCGGATTTCCCCGCTATGAAGGTGCCGGTCTATGCCGCGAACTCGGTGGATCGCGCGGGTATCTTCGGCCGCATCTTCCTCGGCATCCGTCACATGATCACCGGGCATTGACGACACCGTGACCCCGCAATTCATCACGCTGGAGGGCGGGGAGGGCACCGGCAAGTCCACGCAGGCAAAGCGGCTGGCCGCGAAGCTTGGTGAACGCGGCATTGACGCGATTGTCACGCGCGAGCCCGGCGGCTCTGCGGGCGCTGAGCAGATCCGCGAACTGTTCGTGCATGGCGAACCGGGGCGCTGGAGCGCGCTGACCGAAACGCTTCTTGTGTTCGCCGCGCGCGTCGATCATGTCGAGAAAACGATCAAGCCTGCGCTCGCGTCCGGCAAATGGGTGATCTGCGACCGCTTCACGGATTCGACCTATGCCTATCAGGGCGTGGCGCGGGGAACGGATCGGGAGATCATCCGGCGTGTGCAATCCGCCGCCATAGGCGATTTCAAGCCGGGGCTGACGCTCGTGCTCGATCTGCCGGTGTCCGTGGGGCTGGAGCGCGCCAAGGCACGATCCGGCAGCGAAAACCGCTTCGAGCAATTCGATGCCGCGTTCCACGAAAAGCTGCGGCAGGCCTTTCTCGATATCGCGAAAAAGAACGGCGACCGCTGCGTGGTGATCGACGCCAGCGGAAGCGAGGAGCATGTGGCCGAATTGATCTGGCAAACCGCCGCCAAACGCTTCAGTCTCTAGCCTATGGCAAGAAAGAAAGTCGAAGCGGCGCCGGAGATTGAGGCGCACGATCCGCGCAAAACCTTCGCGCTCGCCGGACACAAGACGGCGCTGGCGACGGCATCGCGCGCGATCCGCAGCGGACGCGCGCCGCAGGGCTGGCTTATCAGCGGCCCGCCGGGCGTGGGCAAGGCGACTTTCGCTTTCCGCATCGCGCGCTATCTGCTCGCGTTCGGCGCGACGGATCGCGGCCCGGAAGATTTGTCGGTGCCGGAGAACGATCCCACCGCCGCGCAGGTGACGGCGGGCGGCCATCCCGGCCTGCTGGTTCTGCAACGCGGCATCAACCCCAACACCGGCAAACCGATGACGGTGCTGGGCGTGGATGAAATCCGCAAGCTGCACGGCTTCTTCGGCATGACCTCCGGGGCGGGCGGATGGCGCGTTGCCATTGTCGATACCGCCGACGACATGAATCCGCAGGCCGCAAACGCCTTGTTAAAGGCACTGGAAGAGCCGCCGCCGCGCGCGATGCTGATGCTGCTCTCCAACGCGCCGGGACAATTGCTGCCGACGATCCGCTCGCGCTGCCAGCGGCTCGATCTGCGGCCGCTTTCCGATGCCGAGGTCGAAAGGGAATTGGCCGCGCTGCTGCCGGACATGCCGGCGAGCAACCGCGCCATGCTGGTGAAAATCTCCGGCGGCTCCATCGGGGTGGCGCTGACGCTGGCGGAAGACGATGGGCTTGCGCTGGCGCAGGATGCCGAACGGCTTATCGACCGCGCCGCATCGCCCGATATCGGCGCGACCCTGGCGCTGGCCGACAAGCTCTCGCGCGTCGGCGATGGCACCGATCGCTTCGGGACGTTTCTGGTCGAAGCGCTGACCAACCGTATTCATGCCCGCGCGCTGGAAGGCGGCGCGGGGCTCGACCGCTGGACCGATCTTCTGGAGAAACTCAAGCGATCCTTCCTGCGCACGGGCGCGTTGCATTTGGACCCGCGCCAGACGATCCTTTCCGCCGGAAAAGCCATTGCGGATACCGCGCGCCGCGCGCGGTTGTGAGTTTTCATGCTTGTCGACAGCCATTGCCATCTCGATTTTCCGGAATTCGCGCCGGAACTCGATGCCGTTGTGGCGCGGGCGCGCGATGCCGGCGTGAAGACCTGCGTTTCCATCGGCACGACGCTGGAGAAATTTCCCGGCGTGCTCGCGGTGGCCGAGCGCTTCGAGAATATCTGGTGCTCTGTCGGGATTCACCCGCATGAAGCGGAGCCGGAATTGCTCGACAGTCCCGCGCCACTGATCGAGCGCGCGCAACATCCCAAGGTTGTCGGTATCGGCGAAACGGGGCTTGATTTCTATTACAACCATTCACCGCGCGATCCTCAGATCACCAATTTCCGCGCCCACATCGCAGCGTCGCGCGCGCTTGCGCTGCCCTGCATCGTGCACACCCGCAATGCCGATTCCGAAACGGTGGAGATTCTGCACGAAGAAATGGGGAAGGGTGCATTCCCCGGCCTCATCCATTGCTTCACCGGCACACAGATGCTGGCCGACGCGGCGTTGGAGTTGGGCTTCTATATTTCCGTTTCCGGCATCGCCACGGTCAAGAAATCC
>JAFECN010000226.1 GCA_018242145.1 Pseudomonadota bacterium | reverse complement strand
GGCGCCGATGTGGTGCGCGGCGCGGGCGCGGGTCCTTATGGGTCCGGCGCGCTGACCGGCACGATCCTGCTCACCGAACGCGACACCACGAACGGCATCGCCATCGCCGATGCGTCTTACGGCAGCCTCGGCACCGTGCGCGCCGGGGCCAGCGGCGGCATACAGGACGGCGACTTCGATCTCTTCGCCAGCGCCGCAGGCGAGCGCTCGAACGGCTGGATTCCCATCCGCCCGCCGCGCCGCGGTCCTGCTGACAATCATCTGTGGCTGGACAGCGGCGAAGCTTCGGTGCGCGCGCAGCAGCAGCTCGGCGGCGGCGTCACGCTCTCGGCCCGCGCGGAATATTACGACGATGCGCGCGGCGGCGGCATTCAGGGCGTGGAGTCCGAAGCCAAAGGCTGGATCGGCAGCGTCACGCTGGCGCGCCCCAACGAAGGCGATCATCTTGGCTGGCGCGTGCAGGGCTGGTTCATCAGCAGCGATTTCGCGAACAGCTCCGCCGCCGTTCCCGCCTATCCTTTGCCGCGCAGCACCGCGACACCCGCCAACGATCAATACGCTACGCCCGCGCTCGGCATCGGCGGCAACGCCGCGCTGATCGGATCGCGCGGCCATTTCCGCTGGGAAGCGGGCGGCGACATCCGCGTGAACAGCGGCGAGTCGCGCGAGCACTATTTCTACAACGGCACGGACTTCACCAATGCGCGCCGCTCCGGCGGCAAGGAAACCATCGGCGGCGTCTATGGCGAAGGCGCCTATGACGACGGCATCTGGCTCGCCACGCTCGGCGCGCGCCTCGATTACTGGTCCACTGCGCAGGGTCATCTGGAGCAGACCAACCGCGCCACCGGCGCCGTCCTGTTGCGCGACGATTTCGACAGCCGCAACGGCACGGTGCCCACCGCGCGCGCGGGCCTGCGCCGTGCGGTCTTCGGCGATCAATATCTGCGCGTCGCGGCCTATGAAGGCTTCCGCGTGCCGACCCTGAACGAGCTTTATCGTCCGTTCCGCGTCGGCAACAACACGACGAACGCCAATGCCGGGCTGAAGCCCGAACGGCTTTACGGCGCGGAGATCGGCTGGGGTGGTGCGCTCGGCAGCGCCGTCACCTGGAACCTCACCGGCTTCTGGAACAAGTTGCACGACGCCATCGCGAATGTGACCACCGCCTCATCGCCCGTAGGCGTCACGTTCCAGCGCCGCAATGCCGGCGACATCGACGCGCTCGGCCTCGAAGGCGATGCCGCATGGCGGCTGAACGAAGCGTTCTCGCTGCGGGCTGCGTTCTCGCTCACCGATGCGCGGGTGAAGGAAAATCCCGCCGCCATTCCGGCCGGAATGCCCTCGCTCACCGGCAATCGCCCGGCGCAGGCGCCGCCCGTCACCATCACCGGCGGCGCGACGTGGCGTCCTTTCGACAAGCTGAAGCTCGACGCCGATCTGCATTGGGAAAGCGCGCGCTTCGAGGACGACCAGAACACCATGCGCCTCGGCTCCGCTTTCGTGCTGGATCTGAAGGCATCCTATCTGCTGACCGAAAACCTTTCGGCTTTCGTTGGCGTGGACAACGCCACGAACGCGAACATCGCCACCGCGCAAGCCGCCGATGGCACGATCTCCTATGGCGAGCCGCGCATGTGGCAAGTGGGGTTGACGTATGAGCCTTAGCGCAAACCCAAATCGCGCGCGATGATGCCGCGCAGGATTTCGCGCGTGCCGCCGCGCAGGCTGAACGATGGCGCGGTCTGCAGCAGATAGGTCAGCACATCGGTGAACGGATTGCTCACCGACAGATCGACATCGTCGCGCGCGATGGCCTGAATCTCTTTCGGCATCGCCTGTTCGAGCGTGGTGCCGATGTCCTTCACGATGGAGGCGGCAACCGCCGGCGATTTTCCCGCCTGCAACTCGCCCGTCACCGACAGCGACATCTGGCGCAAGGTCCACATCTCCGCCGTCATGCGGCCGATCAGCAGGCGCTCCGCTTCGGTCGGGTTGTCGCCCACCATGCGGAGGAATTCGAGGAAGAGGCGCAGCGAAGACAGATAGCGTTCCGGCCCGCTGCGCTCGAAGGCCAGTTCCGCGCCCACCTGCATCCAGCCATCGCCGGGGCGGCCGACCACCATCTCGTGCGGCACGAACACGTCGTCGAAGAACACTTCGTTGAAATGCGTGTTGCCCGCCATGTCCTCGATGGGGCGCACGGTCAGGCCCTTGCTGGCCTTCACGTCGACGATCATCTGGGTCAGGCCGGTGTGGCGCGTCTCGCCGTCGCTCGTCCGCACCAGCGCGATCATGTAGTCGGCATGATGCGCGCCGGAGGTCCAGATCTTCTGGCCGTTCACGCGCCAGCCGCCATCGGCTTCGCGCGCCCGCGTGCGCACGGAAGCAAGATCGCTGCCGGAATTGGGCTCGCTCATGCCGATGCAGAAGCAAAGCTCGCCCTTGGCGATGCGCGGCAGGAAGAACTGGCGCTGCTCTTCGGTTCCGAAGCGCAGCATCAGCGGTCCGCTCTGCCGGTCCGCCACCCAATGCGAACTCACAGGCGCGCCGGCGGCGAGCAATTCCTCCAGCACCACATAGCGCTCGGCGTAGGAGCGCTCATGGCCGCCATATTGCTTCGGCCATGTCATGCCGATCCATCCCTTCGCGCCCAGCGCGCGGGAAAAATCCTTTCCGTATCCGCTCCACGACAGCGCGCGCTTGCGCGAGGGCATGTCCTTGAGTTGTTCCTTCAGGAAGGCGCGCACGTCGCCGCGAAGTGCTTCGGCTTCGGGCGGCAGGTCGTAGGGCGGAAATTCGAATTGCGACATGCCGTCAGTGTGGCGCGCGGCCCGCGCAATGTCACGCGCGCGTCAGGCGGAAGTGGCCGACATCAATGTTTCCGGCGCGGAAGCCTCCCTCGCAGGACGCGAGATAGTAGTCCCACATGCGCTTGAAGCGCTCGTCGAAGCCCAGCGGCTGGATCGTCTCCCAGCGCGCATCGAACACCTCGCGCCAGCGGCGCAGCGTCTCGGCATAGGACAGCGCAAAGGTGCGCGCCGTCTCGAAGCTGAGGCCCTGCCGCGTTGCTTCCTGCTTCAGCGCGGACGGCGAGGGCAACATGCCGCCGGGGAAGATATAGAGCTGGATGAAGTCCGCCTGGCTGCGATAGGCATCGAAGCGGTGATCCTCGATGGTGATGATCTGCAGCGCGGCCACGCCGCCCGGTTTCAGCCGCTCTCGCACCACGCGGAAATAGTCCGGCCAGTTCTCCTCGCCCACCGCCTCGAACATCTCGATGGAGACGATGCGGTCGAACGATCCGGTCACGTCGCGGTAGTCGATCAGCCGGAACTCCGTCAGATGCGAAAGCTGCGCCTCTGCCGCGGCTTTCTTCGCGAAAGCGAGCTGCTCGGTGGAAAGCGTGATAGCGGTGACCTTGCAGCCATATTCCTGCGCCGCGAACATCGCGAAGCCGCCCCAGCCGCAACCGATCTCCAGGACCTGCATTCCTTCGCGCAGGTTCAGCATTTCCGCCAGCTTGCGCCATTTGTTGCGCTGCGCGTCTTCCAGCGACTGGTCCGGATGCTCGAACACGGCTGAGGAATAAGTCATCGTGGGGTCCAGCCACTGCGAATAGAATGCGTTGCCCAGATCGTAATGCGCCGCGATGTTCTTGCGGCTGCCTTTGCGCGTGTTGGCGCGCAGCTTGTGCGTCACCATGCGCGCCCATTCCAGCGGGGCGATGCCGCTTAGCGTGTTCGCCAGCTTGTGCATGTTGCGGGCGCCGAACTCGAAAACCGATGCGAGATCGGGGCTTGTCCAGTCGCCATCCATGTAGGATTCCGCAAGACCGATTTCGCCGCCCAGCAGCAGGCGCCGGAAGCTGCGGGCGCGCGCCACGTCGAGAACGGCCCTGGCGCCATGCTGCGCTGCCTTGATGGTGCGTTCCGCGCCATTGGTGAAGCGAAAAACCAGTTCGCCTTCGGCGATGTCGTTCACCGCGCGAGCCATCATGTTGCCCCACAGCGGCGGGCGAATGAGGGTGCTCTTCGTCGGCAGGTTCTCTTCGGACCTGTTCGCCATGTTGCGTCTCACATGTCTGCGCGATTACAGCAGAGCAAGCTGAACATGATGTGTCGCGCGCTTCAACCGCCGCGCGACGGGGATATGGCACGGTTCCGCGCCGTTGCTAAGCCTTTGAAAGCAGATGGAATGTCCGTCCGGGACTCGTGAAGGATCCCGGTCCAGACGTATGGTGATGGCAGCGATAGCAAGGACGGACGCATGGAACTCGTCAATTTCGGAAATACGGGCCTCAAGGTTTCGAAGATCTGCCTGGGCTGCATGACCTATGGTACGCCGAAGTGGCGCGACTGGGTGCTGGACGAGGAGGCCAGCAAACCGTTCTTCCGGCAGGCGACCGAAGCCGGCATCAATTTCTACGACACGGCGGACATGTATTCGCTCGGCGTGAGCGAAGAGGTCACGGGCCGCGCGATCAAGGAGTTCTGGCCCAAGCGCGAGCAGGTCGTCGTTGCCACCAAGGTCTTCAATCCGATGGGCAAGTCGCCCAACGAAGCGGGACTGTCCCGCAAGCACATCATGCATGCCATCGACAATTCGCTGCGGCGGTTGGGCATGGATTATGTCGATGTCTATCAGATCCACCGTTTCGACCCGCGTACACCCATCGAAGAGACCATCGAGGCGCTGCACGATGTCGTGAAAGCGGGCAAGGCGCTCTATGTCGGCGCATCGTCCATGTATGCGTGGCAGTTCGCGAAATATCTCTCGCTGGCCGACTCCCTGGGCAAGACGCGCTTCGTCTCCATGCAGAACCACTACAATCTGGTCTATCGCGAGGAAGAGCGGGAGATGATGCCGCTATGCCGCGATCGGGGGATCGCGGTCATCCCGTGGAGCCCGCTGGCGCGCGGCTTCCTGGCGGGAAACCGCAAGCGCGGCGACAAAGGTTCGGACAATTCCGAAACGACGCGCGCCAAGTCCGACGACTTCGCCCATGCCCTATATTATCAGGACAGCGACTTCGAGGTGGTCGAGCGCGTCGCCGAGATCGCGCGCAAGCGCGGGGTGCCGAATGCGCAGGTCGCGCTTGCATGGCTGATGCAGCAGAGGGGCGTCACCGCGCCGATCGTGGGCGCGTCGAAACCGCACCATCTTCAGGATGCGATTGCCGCAACCACGCTCAAGCTCGATGAGGCCGAACTCAAGGCGCTGGCCGAACCCTACAAGCCGCATCCAGTGCTGGGGCACCGCTAGCGGAGTCAGCCTCGCGGCCTGCGGCCCTGCTGCACGGGAAGCGGTTCATCCGGAATCGTGCTGGGTCCCGGCGTTGCCGGAATGGGCCCGGCCGGAACGCTTTTCGGTCCCGGTTCGGATGACGGCGCAACCGGCGTGGTGGAGGCGGGCAGCGCCTGCGTCGCGTCCTCATCGGCTTCGGTCCAGCCGCCGCCGAGGGCGCGATACAGATTCACGTCCGCCTGGATGCGCGCGAGCTTGACCTGCACAAGCTGGTCCTGCGCGCTGAACAGCGTCTGCTGCGCGGTCAAAACCGTCAGAAGATCGGTCACGCCTTCGCGATACTGGATTTCCGAAATGCGGAAGGCTTCGGACGCGGCCTTCACTTCATCCGTCAGCAACTGCTCCTGCTGGGTCAGGCTCGCGACCTGTCCAAGCGATGTTTCGACGTCCTGGAACGCGGTCAGCACCGTCTTGCGATAGGTGGCGATCAGTTCCAACTGCTGCGCCTTGCTGACGCGGTACTGCCCCATCAGGTTGCCGCCGTCGAAGATGGTCTGCAGCAGCGATGCGCCGGCGCTCCATCCGAAATTGGAGCCTTGCACCAGCGTGCCGATGGCGGCGCTGGCGAAACCGCCGGAGCCGGTCAGGCTGATCGAGGGGAAGAACACCGCGCGCGCGGCATCGACATTGGCGTGCGCCGCGGCGAGGTTGGCTTCGGCTTCGGCCACGTCGGGGCGGCGGCGCAGAAGTTCGGACGGCAAGCCGGGGCGAACGGCCGGCGCTTCGATCTTGTCGAGGCTCCGCCCCTGAACGTCGAAACCTTCCGGCAGCTTGCCGAGCAGGATCGCCAGGGCATAGCGCGCCTCGCGCTCGGCCTGCTTGAGCGGCGGAATCTGCGCTTTCTGTCCGGCAACCTGCGCTTCCTGCTGGGCCAGATCGAGCCGCGAGGAGACACCGTTCGTCACCTTCGCCTGGGTGATCGAAAGAACGCGATTGGCGGCGTCGATGTTCGCTTCGGCAATCGCCACGCGCTCGCGCAGGGCGAGCACGTTGAAATAGGTCGAACCGGTGCCGGAGATCACGGTGAGCGCGACGGCTTCTTTCGCATAGCGCGAGGCCTTCACCTGCTCGTCCGCGGCGCGCAGATCGTTTTGCGCGCGGCCCCAGATGTCGAGCGCCCAGCTTGCATTGCCCGTCAGACTAAACGAGTTGTTCGTGGAGCGGCCGCCGAAGACGTTCTGGCTACGGGTCGTCTTGGAGCGATCGGCGGACCCGCCGAGGTCGATCTGCGGCCATAACGCCGAACCGGCGACTTCCGCCTGCGCCTTGGCCTGAAGGACCTGCGCCGTGGCGACCGCAAGATCGAGATTGTCTCTTTGCGCCTGATCGATGAGGCCGTTCAGTTCTTCGCTGCCGAAGCCTTTCCACCAATCCGCCTTGGGCCACAGCGGCGCGTCGGCCGTTATCGGCGCGGTGAAGCTGGACGGCACGTTGGCCGCATGGAGCTGCTGGGGGATCGGGGTCGTGCAAGCCGAGAGGGCCAGCGCGAGCGCAACCGCGGAGGACGAGAGCAGAACATTCTTCATGGAAATAAACCCGCTAGGATGTACGGCCGGACGGCCCCGTGGCCGACTTCATAACCGCAAACTTGCTGAATACAAGCTGCCCCCAGGGCACAGATGTATAGGCGATTGCGGCATTCGCAAGGCCCGCCCGCCGCGCGCCGCTCGGTGAAATTATAACACCCCGCCCCGTTGCAACCGTGTGATCTCTACGGCGGACCACCGCCGATCCGAATCGGGAGAAAGTGGGGGCCAAGCCAGCACCATGTTTCGGGGTCCAGGTGCTGGCTTGGCGCCCGCGCAACCTTGCCCATGTGGAGCGCCGATGCGGGCACGGTCGCGATCGGAAGGCAGCCGAAAACGGGCCGGCATGCCAATTCCGTTCGCTACAGTGCAGCCGGACAATCGCGGAAGGGAAACGCGAAATTGTATCAAACTGTCGCCCATCGGGGCCTGCGCAAGACATGGCGTACACATGGGCGTGACACAAAAGCGCGGCACGAAAAGTTCCGTGCCGCGCTTTTGCGCAAACCGTCTTTCGATCAGGCGCCGTTGGGCGGCTTGCGCACCACTTTGAACCGCGCAAGCTGCTCGTTCGCAAGCGCGAAGTCGGGCCGTATCTCCACCGCTTTCTTATAGTCGATATAGGCATCGCGGATATTGCCGACGGCTTCGTTCGCGATCGCGCGGTCGTAATAGGCGATCTCCGGCTTGTTCGCGTTCAACGACAGGCCCTTGGTGATATCGGCGATGGCGGCCTGATAATTCTTGAGCATGATCTGCACGGCGCCGCGATCCACATAGCCTTCGCCCAGCGAGGGATCGATTTCCAGTCCGCGATTGTAGCTGTTGAGCGCGTCTTGCGCATTGCCGAGGCGGGAGTGGATGATGCCCAGATTGATATAGGTCGCCGCGCGGTCACGCTGGGTGAGCGCGGCTTCCTCCACCGCAATCGTGCAAAGCCGGATACTGTCCTTGGAGGCGCTGCCATATTCCGCTGCCTGGAAGCAGCTACTGGCCAATGTGCCATTGACGACGCTCACCGCCGCGTCGGCGGCCGCCGTCCATGCGGCGAAACCCAGCCCGGCAATCGCAAGAACCGCAGCTTTCCGAAACATCGTGACACCTCCACAAGGGCGACGGATGGATTGTCGCATCTTGCCACAATTCGGTAAAAGTCACATCGGTGTGAAACCGGGCGGGGCTCGCGGCGTTGAGAAAACCTGCAAGACCTTACCGTTTCAGATCTTTCCGACGTCATTGCGCGGCGCGCCGACGGGGCGCCGGTACACTTAACCGTGAGGGGTCCCATGAACTGGGCTTACGTCCTGCCGATCGTCCTTCTGTGCTGCTCGAATGTCTTCATGACCTTTGCGTGGTACGGCCAGCTCAAATATCCGAACACCGCATTGTGGATTCTCATCCCGGTGAGCTGGAGCATCGCCTTCTTCGAATATTGCTTTGCCGTTCCCGCGAACCATATCGGCCACCGCGTCTATTCCGCGGCGCAGCTCAAGACGATGCAGGAAGTGATCACGCTTGTCGTGTTCGCGATCTTCTCGACGACTTATCTCGGCGAACCCCTGAAGTGGAATCACGCCGTTTCCTTCGGCCTCATCGTGCTGGCCGCCTATTTCGCGTTCGAGAAGTTCTAGGAGCCGCCAAACGGGTTGGGGCTGAACGCTTTGACGCTCCGCATCGGGATGCGGATGCCGTCGCCCCTGTCGAGATAGACGATGAGCGTCATGCGCCGCGCCGCGGCGTCCCATTCGGCCTGATGCGCGATCCCGCCCGGATTGCGAAAGGATTGGCCGTCGAAATCCATCTTGTGCGGCGCCACGCCGTCCCAGCCGGCGGCAAGGCCGTCGGCCAGCTTCTTGCGGATCGCGGCACGATCTTCCGCGGACATGTTGCCGATATTTTCGGCATTGGGCGCGCTGACATAGATTTGCTCTTTCGGCGTGACCTCCATCCGCGCGGCGACGATGACGTTGCCGGAATCGTAGATACCCTCCCAGCGGCCCACCGGCGGCGGAACGTTACGGGAGCAGCCTGTTACGGCCGCCAGGCAAAGACATGCCACAATTGTCGAAGTGAACCGCTGCATGGCCGAACGCTCCAAAGGCCACCCATTCTAGCGCCTTTCACGGTTGAGAAATCCTAACGCATGGCAGATGTGACATTGGTCCCCTTGCTGCCCTTGCCAGACGCTTGATACGACATCGTTTTAACCGAGGACTCGCGCGTGGCTTCCGCTCTCCCCAAAGGTTTTCTGGCCGAATCGCTCGGGCGCATTCAGCCGTCCCCCACCATCGCCGTGACCCAGAAGGCGCGCGATCTGAAGGCGGCCGGGCGGGACGTGATCGGCCTTGGCGCGGGCGAGCCGGATTTCGACACCCCCGACAACATCAAGGAAGCGGCCATCGCCGCCATCCGCCGCGGCGAGACGAAATACACCGCCGTCGAGGGTATTCCCGAACTGCGCAAGGCCATCGCCGCCAAGTTCAAGCGCGAGAACCATCTCGACTACAAGCCGGAGCAGACCTTCGTGTCGCCCGGCGGCAAGATGATCGTCTACAATGCGATCCTCGCCACGCTGAACCCCGGCGACGAAGTGATCTGCGTCGCGCCCTATTGGGTGAGCTATCCCGATATCGTCCTGCTCGGCGGCGGCAAGCCCGTGGTCGTCGAAGCGAAGATCGAGGACGGTTTCCGCCTGACGCCGGAAGCGCTGGAGAAGGCGATCACGCCGAAGACCAAGTGGATCATCTTCAACCAGCCGTCCAATCCGACCGGCGCCTGCTACACGAAAGAGCAGCTCAAGGCGCTGACCGACGTTCTGATGAAGCATCCGCAGGTGTGGGTGCTGGCCGACGACATGTATGAGCATCTCGTCTATGGCGGCTTCAAATTCCACACCATCGCCGAAGTCGAGCCGCGGCTTTACGACCGCACGCTGACGATGAATGGCGTGTCGAAAGCCTACGCGATGACCGGCTGGCGCATCGGCTATGCCGCGGGGCCGGAGCCGCTCATCAAGGCGATGAGCAAGCTGCAATCGCAGTCTGTGTCGAGCGCATCCAGCGTTTCGCAATGGGCGGCGGTCGAGGCCTTGAACGGCACGCAGGATTTCATCCCGAAATTCCAGAAGGCGTTCGAGGAGCGGCGCGATCTCGTCGTCTCCATGCTCAACCAGGCCCACGGCATCGAATGCCCCAAGCCGGAAGGCGCCTTCTATGTCTATCCGAGCGTCCGCAAGCTGATCGGCAAATCCGCACCGACCGGCAAAAAGATCGAGACGGACGAGGATTTCGCCAGCGAACTTCTGGACGCCGAAGGCGTGGCGGTGGTGCACGGCGCGGCATTCGGCCTGTCGCCGTTCTTCCGCATTTCCTACGCCACGTCGAACAGCGTGCTGGAAGACGCCTGCAAGCGCATCCAGCGCTTCTGCGGGAATCTGCGCTGACTGCGAATTGAATGTCGATTTTTCGGTTTTCGTTTTCTCCGTTTCCCAAGCGGTAGCGGTTCAACCGCGACCACCTACCTCTACTTGATTTCGAATTTTGCCTCTCGATTTGCGCGACGCGATTTCGCTGGGAGGCATGACAGAACTTCAGACCAACGCTGCGCATCCCTGCCGGATCGGATTCCCGATGCTCGGCACCGCCTCTGAAGGATAGAACAAAATAAGAACATATGAATTGGATGTCAAGCCCAAGTCTTTCGGTTTCGCCCGCTTGTGATTGTATGAGATTTACCATACATTGGAACAATGTTGAACGGCCTGCGGCTGCACGACAACGGCATCCCGATCTACGTGCAATTGCGCGAACAGATCGCGGCGGCTGTCGGACGCGGCAAGCTCGCGCCCGGCGAACGCCTTCCCACCATGCGCGAAGTCGCGGTGGCACTGCGCATCGATCTCAACACCGTCCAGCGTGCTTATGCCGAACTGGAGCGTGACGGCATTCTCACACTGGTCCGCGGGCGCGGCACGTTCGTCGCCGAAGCGCCGCCACGGCAGGATCGCGCCGTCAAGGTGCAGGCTTTCGCCGCGCGTGTCGCCGCGCAGGCGCAGGCCCAGGGCATCGCACTCGGCGATCTCGGAATGGCGCTCGCCGCGCTTGCGGAGAAATCACCGTGACCTGGCGCGATCTCATCCCGATCCTCGTCTTCGCCGCGATTGTCGGCTTCGGAGCGATCCGGCGGACCGCATCGGTCTCGGCCAATCCGCGCCGACAGAAGATCGTCGCGGCACTGTCGCGCGCATCCAATCGCGTCGTGCCGGCCGGGACCACTGGACTTTCACGCAAGCAACAAAAACCTGCTCTTTCACAGGAGACGCATATGAACCCCATTAGTGTCCTGATCCTTTTTCTCTTTCTCATCGCAGCAGGCGTAACCGTCGGGCTTCACATGTCGCCGGTGTTGCCGGTGATCCTCGTGCTCATCGGCTTCTATTTCGCCTTCGCGCTCAAGATGGCGCAGCAATGGGATCGTGCGGTCGTACTCAGGCTCGGTAAGCTCCATGCGGTGCGTGGGCCCGGCCTTTTCTTCCTGGTTCCTATCGTCGATCAGGTCACGACCTGGATCGACCAGCGCATTCGAACCTCCGAATTCAGCGCCGAACAGGCGCTGACCCGCGACACGGTTCCGGTAAATGTGGATGCCATCGTGTTCTGGATGGTGCACGATGCCGAGCGGGCGGCGCTGGAGATCGCCGACTACAACAGCGCGGTGCAACGCGTGGCGCAGACCTCCTTGCGCGAGACGATCGGTTCTTCGCTCCTGTCCGATCTGCTGGCCGATCGTAAAGAGGCGGATGCGGCGCTCAAGGAAACCATCGGCGCCAAGACCGCCGAATGGGGCGTGACGGTGAATTCGGTCGAGATTCGCGATGTCGCCATTCCTGCCAATCTGCAGGATGCGATGAGCCGCCAGGCGCAGGCCGAGCGCGAAAAGCAGGCGCGCGTCACGCTTGGCGCGGCGGAAGAAGAGGTGGCGCAGAAATTCGTCAATGCCGCCAAGCTCTATGCGCAGAACCCGGAGGCGCTGCAACTTCGCGCCATGAACATCATTTACGAGACAACGAAGGAGCGCGGCGCGACGATCCTGATGCCATCCAGCATGGTGGACGCGATGAACCCGGGCAGCGCGGCGGCGCTTCTGAACAGGCTTTCGAAGATACCTCCGGAATGAGGATGTTACAGCACAGCGTTCTCTCCCGCGTTGCGATTGCGACCTGTGCGCCGGTCCGTGCATCCACCGCCGGTGGACCGATGCCAACTATCGTTCCTTTTCGAGAATGACGGTTGTGCGGGCCTTGGCGTGACAGGGCTTCAGCCCGAAGTTCCGCCATTGGCCCGCAAACCGGCGCGGAAGGCTCTTGCACACCGCCAGCTTCGGCGCGAGCATTGCTGAACAAGCGGGGCGCGTGACGCCGCCCAATGCCTTGGGAAACCAGCGCCCGCCGCGCCTCGTGCCCCATGCTTACGGGGTAATGGAGGCGATTATGTCCAAAAAAACGGGAGGAACGGGGCCACGCGCAGTGGCCCTCGTGGGACCCTACGGCAGCGGCAAGACCACGCTGCTCGAATCCATTCTGGCCATCACCGGCGCGGTGCAGCGCAAAGGGTCCGTCGCGCAGAAGAACACCGTGGGCGACTCCTCGCCCGAAGCGCGGGCGCGGCAGATGAGCGTGGAAGTGAACTGCGCCACGACGAAATATCTCGATGAAAGCTTCACCTTCCTGGATTGCCCCGGCTCCATCGAATTCCTGTCGGATACGCTGCATGTGCTGCCCGGCGTCGATGCGGCGGTCGTGGTGTGCGAGCCGGAAGCCACCAAGATCCAGATGCTGCAACCCTATCTGAAGCGGCTGGACGACCTGAACATTCCGCACTTCCTGTTCATCAACAAGATCGACAAGGTCAGCGGCGCGGTGCGCGATCTGCTGGGGCTGTTGCAGGAGGCCAGCACCAAGCCGCTGCTGATGCGCCAGATCCCGATTGTCGAGGACGGGCAGGTGAAAGGCTTCGTCGATCTGGCGCTGGAGCGCGCCTTCCAATATGCGCCGCATGCCGAGTCCAGAGTCATAGACCTCGATGCGCTGGCCGATGCGGAGAAGCAGGCGCGCTTTGCGATGCTGGAGACGCTCGCCGATTACGACGAGCATCTGATGGAAGAACTGCTCTCCGATCAGGAACCGCCGCGCGACGAAGTGTTCGGCGATCTTGCGAAGGAACTGGCGGAGGGCCTGGTCGTGCCGGTGCTTCTGGGGTCGGCGGAGGGCGACAACGGCATTCGCCGCCTGTTGAAGGCCTTGCGCCATGAGGTGCCGGACGTGGCCCGGGCCGCCGCGCGCATCGGCGTCAAGACGAATGGCGATGCGGCGGTGCAAATCCTGAAGACCTATAACGGCGCGCATGGAAAACTCTCCTTGGCGCGCGTGTTGTCGGGCACGCTGAAGGACGGTGCGGTGCTGCATGGCGCCGGCGGCGATGCGCGCATCGGCGGCCTGTTCGCGATGAAAGGCGACGGTCAGGCCAAGCTCACCGAAGCGCAGGCGGGCGATACGGTGGCGCTTGGCCGGCTGGACGGAATCTTCACCGGCGAAACGCTGTCCACGGGCAAGGGCGCGCATCCGCGCATGCCCGTCGAAGAGCTGCCGGATGTTTACAGCTTCGCGATCGAGACGACGGACCGGAAAGATGAGGTGAAGCTCACCGCCGCGATCCATAAGCTACAGGAGGAAGATCCGTCGCTGCATTTCCGGCAGGATGCCGAATTGCATGAGATGACGCTGCTGGGGCAGGGCGAAATCCATCTCAAGGTCGCGGTGGAGAAGCTGCAGAGCAAATACGGGCTCAAGATCGTCACCCATCCGCCCAAGACGCCCTACAAGGAGACGATCCGCAAACCCGGCAAGCAGCATGGCCGCCACAAGCGGCAATCCGGCGGGCATGGCCAGTTCGGCGATGTGCATATCGAGATCAAGCCGCTGCCGCGCGGAACCGGCTTCGCCTTCGAAGACCTCATCAAGGGCGGTGTCGTGCCGCGCCAGTTCATTCCCTCGGTGGAAAAGGGCGTGGTGGAATATCTGAAGCACGGCCCGCTCGGCTTTCCGGTCGTGGATGTCGGCGTGGCGCTGGTGGACGGCTCCTATCACACCGTCGATTCCTCCGATGCCGCGTTCCAGACGGCGGCGCGCATCGCGATGAGCGAGGGCATGCCGAACTGCGCGCCGGTTCTGCTG
>JAFECN010000225.1 GCA_018242145.1 Pseudomonadota bacterium | reverse complement strand
GGCGAGCGCGGCGGGCCTCGATCATCCCAATCTTCTGGCGATGGCGGTGTTTCAGGCGCTGGGGGCGGGGGATACCGCCAAGGCACTGGATTATGCCGAGCGCGCGCGCAAGCTCGCGCCCGACAACATCGATGTTCTGCAGGCGGTGGCCATGGCGCTCGCCAGCAATCGTCGCCAGAAAGAGGCGCTTGCGGTTTACGACAAGGCATTGCGCCAGCAGCCGTCGCTTGCGCCCCTGCACTACAATCGCGGGCGGCTTCTGGAAGATATGGGCGATGCCGCGCGCGCGCGTTCCGATTATGAGCGCGCCGTGGAGATGATGCCCAATCACGCGATCGCGCTTGCCCGGTTGGCGACTATCGCGGTGGCGAACAACGAGGCGGACGTCGCGCGCGGCTATGCCGAACGCGCCTTGACGCTGAACCCGCGCGAGAGCGCCGCCGTGATCGTGCTGGCGCAGGCGGACCTGCTGGACAAGAAATACGATGCCGTCATCGCGCGCATGACGCCGGTCGCCTCCGCCGAGCACAACCCCGTGAACCGGTCCGTGGCGCAGGGCCTGATCGCGGACGCGCTGGATGCGCAAGGCAACAAGAAAGAGGCGTTTGCCGCCTATCGCGCATCGAATGAGCTGCTGCGCGGCGCTTTCGCGCCGCTTTTCCGGCCGGCCGGCGGCGAGACGGTGCTGGCCCGCGCCGAACGCACGCTGGCGCATGTGAAGGCTTCGCCTCCGGTGGCACCGGCGCCCGCGGGCTCTCCGGTGAAAACGCATGTCTTCCTTCTCGGCTTCCCGCGTTCGGGAACGACGCTTCTGGAGAATGTTCTGGCCGGTCACCCCGATATCGAGACCGTCGAGGAGCGGGACGCGCTTCTGAAGGCCGAAACCGATTTCCTCGTCCCGCCCGATGGTCTGGAGCGCCTCGATAACGCGCGGGATCTTGCGCCGTACCGCGAGGCCTATTGGGCGGAGATGCAGGCAGCGGGCGCAACGCTCGGCAAGCCCGTGTTCATCGACAAGATGCCGCTCAATTCCTTGTTGCTTCCCGTGATCGCGAAAATGTTTCCCGAAGCGAGGATCTTGCTCGCCATCCGCGATCCGCGCGACGTGGTCCTCTCCTGTTTCCGGCGCCGGTTCGGCATGTCCGCGAAGATGTACGAGCTTCTGACGCTCGACGGCGCGGCCGCGCTTTACGAT
Organism: Pseudomonadota bacterium; assembly: GCA_018242145.1. GTDB lineage: Bacteria > Pseudomonadota > Alphaproteobacteria > Micropepsales > Micropepsaceae > Rhizomicrobium. The sequence goes on along the minus strand of JAFECN010000225.1, from coordinate 23,863 downwards.
GTCGCGATGCGGCTGTGCGATGCGGCCCGCGGGAAATATCCGATGCCGTTCCACGTCACGCGCTACGAGAATCTCGTCGCGGATTTCGAGAACCGGACGCGCGGCATTTGCGGGTTCCTCGGCGTGGAATACACCGAGGACATGTCGCGCTTTGCCGATCGCGCGCGCCGCAAGCTCATCAATACGCCCAGCGCCGCGCAGGTCGCGGAAGGCCTCTATACGCGCGGCGTCGATCAATGGCGTGCTTACGGCGATCAGATCGCGCCGGTGTTGCCCGTGCTCGCGCCCTGGATCGAGGCGTTTGGATACGCGGAAGAATAAGGAGAAACGCCATGCCGCGCCGCCAACAATCGCATGTCCACAACGCAGGCCCCACGCAGCGGCAATTGCGCGTGGGCGAGATGCTGCGCCATGCGCTTGCCGATATCCTGCGTCAGGGCGATATCCGCGATGACGATCTGAAGGGCGTGTCCGTCACCGTCACGCAGGTGAAGCCTTCGGCCGACATGCGCCATGCCACCGCGTTCGTGGAACCGCTCGGCGGCAAGAACGCCAGGCAGGTCGTTGCCGCGCTCAACCGCCACAAGGCGTTCATCCGCGGCGAGATGGGCCGCATGATCGAACTCAAATTCACGCCGGAGCTTCGCTTCGTCGAAGACGAATCCTTCGCCGAAGCGGAGAAGATCGAGAACCTTCTGAAGTCCGACCGCGTCGCGCGCGATCTGAAAACGCCCGCCGAAGACGGCCCAGAAGACTCCCATGAGTCGTAAGAAGAAGGGCGCGCCCGTCCACGGCTGGGTCATCGTGGACAAGCCGCAGGGCATCACCTCCACACAGGTCGTCGGTCTGGTGCGCCGCGTTTTCGATGCGCAGAAGGCGGGCCATGCCGGCACGCTCGATCCGATGGCCACCGGCGTTCTGGCCATCGCGCTCGGCGAAGCGACCAAGACCGTGCCCTATGCGATGGATTCGCAGAAGACCTATCGTTTCACCGCCCACTGGGGCGAAGCCCGCGACAGCGACGATGCCGAGGGCCGGGTGACCGAAACCTCCGCTGTCCGCCCTACTCGCGAGCAGATCGAGGCCGCCATTCCGCAGTTCGTTGGAGAGATCAGCCAAACCCCGCCGGCCTACTCCGCCATCAAGGTGGACGGAGAGCGGGCCTACGATCTGGCCCGGGATGGGGCGGCCGTGGAACTCGAGCCCCGCCTCGTCCAGATCGACGAAGTCCGGCTGGTCGAGGTCCCCGATCCGGACCATGCCGTGTTCGAAATGCGTTGTGGCAAAGGCACTTACGTCCGGGCCTGGGTGCGGGATATCGCCCGCGCGCTGGGCACCGTGGGCCACGTGTCCCAGCTCCGGCGCACCTCCGTGGGCGGGTTCTCGCAGACGGATTCGGTCCCTCTGGAAACCCTGAGGGGTTTTATGCATAGTCCCGCCGCTTTTGAGCACTTGAGGCCCATTTCGACCGCGCTGGACGGCATCCCGGCGCTGGCCGTCACGGGTCCGGATGCGGTTCGCCTCCGTAGCGGCAATCCGATCCTGTGTCGTGCGAACCTGTTCGCCCGGCTCACGGACGCCTTTCCGGAAGAGAACGATCTCTCAGGTCTCACGGTCTATCTCGCCACGGGAGAGGGGGAGCCTGTCGCTCTCGCCGAACTCGAACAGGGCGAGCTTCGGCCGTTTCGTGTTTTCAACTTTGGATGACCGGAAAGAACTGAAATGACGATTACCGCAGAGCGTAAAGCCGAACTCATCAAGGAATATGCGACGCAGCCGAACGATACCGGCTCGCCGGAAGTGCAGGTGGCGGTGCTCTCCGAGCGCATCAACAACCTGACCGAGCACTTCAAGGACCACAAGAAAGACAATCACTCCCGTCGCGGTCTGATCAAGATGGTGTCCCAGCGCCGCCGTCTTCTCGACTACGTCAAGGCAACCGATGAGAAGCGCTATGAATCGCTGATCGGCCGGTTGGGTCTGCGCCGCTGAGCGCGCCGTCTTCCATACAAGACCAAGACACCGAAACGCGGGTGGAGATGGCTCCGCCCGCGTCTATCCCGTTTGTCCGTGAGAGATAAGAGACTCGCCGCAAACACGCCCGTGAGCAATTCGGCTTGCGGGGAATGAAGGAACAATAGACATGTTCAACATCCACAAAGAAAGCATTGAATGGGGCGGCCGCACGCTGACCCTCGAAACCGGCAAGGTCGCGCGTCAGGCCGACGGCGCCGTTGTCGCCACCTATGGCGAAACCGTGGTGCTGGCGACCGTCGTCAGCGCGCACAGCCCCAAGCCGGGTCAGGATTTCTTCCCGCTCACGGTGAACTATCAGGAGCGCTACTACGCCGCCGGTAAGATTCCGGGCGGCTATTTCAAGCGCGAGCGCGCCCCGACCGAGCGCGAAACGCTGATTTCCCGCCTCACCGACCGCCCGATCCGTCCGCTCTTCGCCGAAGGCTACAAGAACGACACGCTGGTCGCGGTGCAGGTGCTTTCGCATGACATGGAAAACGATCCCGATATCGTCGGCATCGTCGCGGCCTCCGCGGCGCTGACGATCTCCGGCGTGCCGTTCATGGGCCCCTTGGGCGCGGCGCGCGTCGGTTATTTCGACGGCGAATATCGCCTCAACCCGGCGATCGACGATTATCCCAACTCCAAGCTGGACCTCGTCGTCGCCGGCACGCGCGATGCGGTGATGATGGTGGAATCCGAAGCGCAGGAGCTTTCGGAAGCCGTCATGCTCGGTGCCGTGGTGTTCGGCCACAAAGAGATGCAGCCGGTCATCGATGCCATCATCCGCCTGGCCGAAAAGGCCGCGAAGGACCCGCGTCCGCTGCCGGAAGATGTGCATGCCGCGCTGCGCGACAAGCTGAAGTCGGCTGCTGCATCCGAACTCGCGGCGGCGTTCCAGATCCGCCAGAAGCATGAACGCCGCGACGCCATTGCCGCGATCCGCAAGAAATATGCGGAGCAATATGTCGGCGAGGGCGAGGGCAAGGTTGCCGCCAACGTGTTCTCCGACCTGATGCACGACGTGGAAGCCCATGTCATGCGCAACGCGGTGCTCGACACCAAGACGCGCATCGACGGCCGCGACCTCGTCACGGTCCGCCCGATCGTCGCGGAAGTCGGCGTGCTGCCGCGCACGCATGGCTCCGCGCTGTTCACCCGCGGCGAAACGCAGGCGCTGGTCATCACCACGCTGGGCACGGCGGAAGACGAGCAGTTCCAGGATCAGCTCGAAGGCACCGTGAAGCAGAGCTTCATGCTCCATTACAACATGCCGCCTTATGCGGTGGGCGAGACGGGCCGCATGGGCGCGCCGGGCCGCCGCGAAGTCGGTCACGGCAAGCTGGCGTGGCGCGCGATCCATCCGATGCTGCCGAGCAAGGAAGAGTTCCCCTACACGCTGCGCGTGGTGTCGGAGATCACCGAGTCCAACGGCTCCTCGTCGATGGCCTCGGTGTGCGGCGCCTCGCTGTCGCTGATGGATGCGGGCGTTCCGATCAAGAAGCCGACCGCCGGCATCGCGATGGGCCTCATCCTCGAAGGCGAGCGCTACGCGGTCCTCTCGGACATTCTGGGTGACGAAGATCACCTCGGCGACATGGACTTCAAGGTCGCGGGCACCGAAGAGGGCATCACCGCGCTGCAGATGGACATCAAGATCGCGGGCATCTCCGAAGAGATCATGCGCGTGGCGCTGGATCAGGCGAAGAACGGCCGCCATCACATCCTGGGCGAGATGAACAAGGCGCTGACCCACAGCCGCGACCAGCTTGGCGAACACGCGCCGCGCATCGAGCAGATCAAGATCCCGACCGACAAGATCCGCGAAGTGATCGGCTCGGGCGGCAAGGTGATCCGCGAGATCGTCGAAAAGACCGGCGCCAAGATCAACATCGAGGACGACGGCACGGTGAAGATCGCCTCCGCCGACGGCGAGTCGATCAAGGCCGCTCTCAAGTGGATCAAGGGCATCGTGGCCGAGCCGGAGATCGGCGAGATCTACGACGGCAAGGTCGTGAAGGTGATGGACTTCGGCGCCTTCGTGAACTTCTTCGGCCCCAAGGATGGCCTCGTCCATGTTTCGGAACTGGCGCCGCAGCGCGTCAACAAGCCGAGCGACGTGGTGAAGGAAGGCCAGGCCGTGAAGGTGAAGCTGCTGGGCTTCGACGATCGCGGCAAGGTGCGCCTGTCGATGAAAGCCGTCGACCAGACGACCGGCGAAGACCTCACCAAGAAGGCCAAGGAAGCCGCGCCGCCGGCTGAGTAAGCCGCAACCTTGCAGTTTCTGCATAGTGTTAAACCGCCCGCGGGAGATGTCTCGCGGGCGATTTCGTTTTAGCGTCGGGGCGCGGAGGATTTGCCATGCCCAAGATCGATATCGTTAAAGCGGAAACCAAACGCGGCTGCGGCTATCCTGCGCCGTTCGACAAGCCCTGCGCGGAGCGATTGCGCAAACGGTTGGGCGATGCCGGCGGCCTGAGCGATTTCGGCGTGAACATGCTGACGCTGTCGCCCGGCGTCTGGTCCAGCCAGCGGCACTGGCATTCGGATGAAGACGAATTCGTCTATGTCCTCTCCGGCGAAGTCGTGCTGGTGGACGACGCGGGCGAGCAGGTCTTGCGCGCCGGCGATTGCGCCGCGTTTCCGAAAGGCGAAAAGAACGGCCATCACCTGATCAACAGGTCGCACTCCGCTGCTGTGTGTCTCGAAGTCGGCACGCGCTCGAAAACCGATTTCTGCGACTACCCGGACATCGACATGCAGATCGATTCCCGCACCGACAAATTCACCCGGCGGGACGGCACGCTCTATCCCGGCCAATAAAGGCGGAAACCAAACCGGCGTGAATGTTGGTTAACGGCGCTTCACCATTCTTGTGCTGGCGGCGCCGCAGCGGCTAGTTTGCCCCTTCACTGGGGTGGTTTTTCATGCAAGCCGTCATGCGCTTTCTGAGCCTTGTCCTGATCGTGCTCGGCCTGATGCTGCTGGGTGCGGACGTGATCGCGTCGCTGGAGAAGGGCGGCGAGATCACCGTGCGCTCGCTCGATCAGGTGTGGATGATGATCCACGCGCCGAGCGATCTGGCGTTCCGTGCCTGGCTCGAACACACCGTCCCGCAGCCCGGCGCGCAATGGATCGAAACCGTCATGGGCTTCTGGAGCTGGGCGGTGATCGGCCTGCCGGGCGTGATCCTCGCCTTCCTCTTCGGCCGCCGCTCCGGCGAAGACTGATTACGCCTCGTCGCGGTTCGCGCCGGGAATCCAGAGCACGTCCTTGGCCCCCTTGTCGTTCGCGAAGCGCGCGGCGACGAACAGGTGGTCGGACAGCCGGTTCGCATATTTGATCGCCGCCGGATTGATCTCTTCATGGCCGGCCAGGTCGGTCATCAGGCGCTCCGCACGGCGCACGATGGTGCGCGCCATGTGCAGATGCGCCGCCGCCGGCGTTCCGCCCGGCAGGATGAAAGAGGTCAGCGGCGCAAGCTCGGCATTCATGGAGTCGATCTCGCGCTCCAGCCGCTCCACCTGTCGGTCGGCCACGCGCAGCCGCCCTTCGTTGCGCTTGGTGGTCTGCGGCACGCAAAGATCGGCGCCGAGGTCGAACAGGTCGTTCTGGATGCGCGCCAGCATCGCGTCCATCTGGCCGTGGGTGTGCAGCCGCGCCAGCCCGATGGCGGCGTTGGCTTCGTCCACCGTGCCATAGGCCGAGATGCGCAGCGCATGCTTGGGCAGCCGCGTGCCATCGCCCAGCGCGGTTTCGCCCTTGTCGCCGGTGCGGGTGTAAATCCGATTCAGTGTCACCATATAAGGACTCTAGGCACGGAAACCGGCCTGTTCCAGCAGCATTTCTTGGCAGTTGCGAAGGGGGCGTCCGTGGCTATGATCCGCCCGAATTTCCCGGAAGATTTGGCCATGCCCGTTGATGCACCCGAAACCATCGAAGTGGACGATACCCGCGTCGCCTGCGACGGAATCGGCGGCGCGCTGGGCCATCCCAAGGTCTATCTGGAGATGGGGGACGAACGATATGTCGAATGCCCCTATTGCGACCGCCGCTTCGTGCTGCGCGCCGGAGCCCATCCGCATTGAGCAAAACCAAAGCCGCTGCTGACAGGAAGCCGCTTCAGAAAGGCGATCACCTCTACCTGATCGACGGGTCGGGCTATCTGTTCCGCGCCTATCACGCGCTGCCGCCGCTCAGCCGCAAATCCGACGGCCTGCCCACCGGCGCCGTGTCCGGCTACTGCAACATGCTGTGGAAGCTGCTGGAGGACATGAAAGGCGCCGAAGCACCCACCCATGTCGCCGTGATCTTCGACGCCGGCAAGACGACCTTCCGCAACAAAATCTATCCGCAATACAAGGCCAACCGCCCCGAGCCGCCGGAGGACCTGATCCCGCAATTCCCGCTGGTGCGCGAAGCCACGCGCGCCTTCGGCGTGGCCTGCGTGGAGATGGCGGATTTCGAGGCCGACGATCTCATCGCCACCTATTCGCGCATGGCGATGGAAGCCGGTGCCCGCTGCACCATCATCTCCTCCGACAAGGACCTGATGCAGCTCATCGTGGACGGCAAGATCGAATTGCTCGACACCATGAAGAACAGGCGCCTCGGTTCCGCCGAGGTGATGGAGAAGTTCGGCGTCGCGCCGAACAAGGTCGTGGAAGTGCAGGCGCTGGCCGGCGACTCGGTCGACAATGTGCCGGGCGTGCGCGGCATCGGCGTGAAGACCGCCGCCGAATTGCTGAACACCTATGGCGACCTCGAAACGCTGCTGAAGCGCGCAAGCGAGATCAAGCAGCCCAAGCGCCGCGAAACGCTGATCGAGAATGCCGAAAACGCGCGCCTCTCCTTGAAGCTCGTCACCCTCGACGGCAAAGTGAAGGTGAAGGAGCAGCCGGAGGAATTTCTCGCCCGCGAGCCGGAAGCGGAAAAGCTGATCGCATTCCTGAAGGCGATGGAGTTCAGCACGCTGACGCGCCGCGCCGCCGCCCATTATGGCATCGAGGATCTGGGCGCGATCGAAGCCGCCGCCGATCCGGCGGAGAAGGCGCTGCCCGCGCCCGGCAAAGCGAGCGCCGCGAAACCTGCGCCCATCGCCGAAGAAAAATCGCTGGTGCCGGGCAAGGGCAAATCGCCCGGCGCCGTGATGGATCGCGGCGAGATTGTCCGCGCCATCGACTATCAGAAATACGAAGCCGTCACGACGCTGGAGCGTCTCGATCACTGGATCGCGCGCGCCCGCGACGCGGGCCGTTTCGCGGTGGATACCGAAACCACCTCGCTCGATCCGATGCAGGCGACACTTTGCGGCGTGTCGATGGCCGTGGCGCCGGGCGAGGCCTGCTACATTCCCTGCGGTCATCGCGCCAGCGACGGCCTCGATCTGGCGGGCGACAAGGGCAAGATCGCGCAGCTTCCCGAAGCGGACGTGCTGAAGCGCCTCAAGCCGCTTCTGGAAGACGATTCCATCCTCAAGATCGGTCAGAACATCAAATATGATTTTCTCGTCTTCCTGCAGCGCGGCATCCGCATCGCGCCGTTCGACGACACGCTGGCGATTTCCTTCGTGCTCGACAGCACGCTGCATGGTCACGGCATGGACGAGTTGTCCGAGATCAACCTCAAGCACACGCCGATCTCCTTCACCGATGTCGCCGGCAAGGGAAAGGAGAAGGTTACATTCGATTGCGTGCCCGTTCCCGAGGCGACGCGATATTCCGCGGAAGATGCGGATGTGACCTACCGCCTGCATTGCCTCTTGAAGCCGCGCCTCGTCGCCGATGGCAAGGTGACGGTCTATGAAACGCTGGAGCGTGCGCTCATTCCGGTTCTCGCCGACATGGAGCGCGAAGGCATCCTCATCGATCAGGATTTCCTGCGAAGGCTCTCCAACGATTTTGCCAAGAAACAGCTTGGCCTCGAAAAAGAGATCCACAAACTTGCGGGCGGCGAATTCAATATCGGCTCGCCCAAGCAGCTCGGCGAGCTTCTTTTCGACCGCATGAAGATTCCGGGCGGCACGCGCACCAAAACCGGCGCATGGTCCACCGATGTCGGCGTGCTGGAAGATGTCGCCGCGCAGGGCCATGCCATCGCGCAGAAGGTTCTGGACTGGCGCCAGCTTTCCAAGCTGCGCGGCACCTACACCGAAGCGCTGCCCACCTATGTGAATCCGAAGACGGGCCGCGTGCACACCTCCTATTCGCTCGCTGCCGCCAGCACGGGGCGCCTGGCGTCCACCGATCCGAACCTGCAGAACATCCCGATCCGCACCGAGGATGGCCGCAAGATCCGGCAGGCGTTCGTCGCACCGAAAGGCAGCAAGCTCGTCAGCGCCGACTACAGCCAGATCGAACTGCGTCTTCTGGCGCACATCGCCGACATTCCGCAGCTCAAGAAGGCCTTCGCGGACGGACTCGACATTCACGCCATGACGGCCTCGGAGATTTTCGGCGTGCCGGTAAAGGGCATGCCGCCGGAAACGCGCCGCCGCGCCAAGGCGATCAATTTCGGCATCATCTACGGCATTTCCGGCTTTGGCCTCGCCAACCAGCTCGGCATCGCGCGCGAGGAAGCCAACGACTACATCAAGAAATATTTCCAGCGCTTCCCCGGCATCCGCGATTACATGGAAGCGACCAAGGCCTATGCGCGCGAGCACGGTTATGTCGAAACCCTGTTCGGCCGCCGCGTGCATATCCGCGAAATCCGCTCGCCCAATCCCAGCTATCGCGCCGGCGCGGAGCGCGCGGCGATCAACGCGCCCATTCAAGGCACGGCGGCGGACGTGATCCGCCGCGCCATGATCCGCGTGCCGGATGCGCTCGCGGCGAAAAAGCTCAAGAGCAAGATGCTGCTGCAGGTGCATGACGAACTGGTGTTCGAAGCGCCGGACAAGGAATGCGAAGTGCTGATCGCCGCCGTCACGAAGGTGATGGCGCATGCCGCGCTTCCGGCGTTGCAGATCTCGGTGCCGCTGGTGGTCGATGCGCGCGCCGCCGCGAACTGGGACGAGGCGCATTAGCGCATTGGCGGACCTTCGCGATATTCGAAGGTGATGAAATAGACCTTCTCGCCGTGCCCATGCCTGGCGGTTTTGAGAAGATCGATCACGCCGTCAAACCCCGAGTCGCGCGCCATCTTCGGGGTGATCTGTTCGATGGCGATCGGGCGCATATCGGTGACGCGCACATGGCCCGCGCCCATCGTATAAGTTCCGCCCGGCTTCACGCGGGGCTTCTGCCAGATGCGGATCGTCGTGGTGATCTCGCCGCGTTCGATTCCGGCGCGCAGCTTCTCGATGAAATGCATGCGGCGGAGGCTAGCGCGCAACTGGCCGCAGGAAAATGCCTCAGGCGGCCAGTGCTTTCAGGCCCGTTTCGGTGGCGATACCGGCCTTTTCCAGCGTCAGCATCAGATCGTTCATCGCCACGTCGGCGCTCAATTGCGCGCCGCGGGTTTTGGCCAGATGAACCGTGTAGCCTGTCATGAAGCCCGGCTTGCCCATATGCGTCAGCACCAGATTGCGCGCGCGTTCGGAGAGCTGGCCTTCGGTGATCGCGCCGCCGGTGATCAGGCGCAGGATGGCCACCGCTTTTTCAATCGGCCCGGCCGGCCGGGCCTCGATGGATTCCAGAACCTTGCTGCGGCCCTCGGCGTCGCAGGCCACCTTGTCCAGCGCGTCGCAGATCTCCTGCTTCTGCACGTCCTGAAAGCCGGAGCGCTGCACGCGCTTCTGCAATTCCACGAGCTTTTGCAGGCGCTCCAGAGGCGGGGTTTTGGCGAACAGATAGAACTGCTCGAACGGCGGCGAGGTGATGATGGGCGCAAAGAATTTCGCCAACTGGCGCTTGTTCTCCGCGCCGATGATGTTTTCCTCGATCAGAAGCAGCCGCTCGATCTTCTCGTTCACGCTACCGGCTTCCTGAAGATGCTCGCTCACCATCTCGTTGGTCACCAGGCGCTTGGAGCGCAAGGTGAAGGCGCCGATCAGATCTTCATGGCTGAGATATTTGCCCTGCCCCAGCACCAGCTTGTTGGCGATGCGGCGCAAGGTCTTCAGTTCGTCCACCAGCGAATCGGGGCAAAGCCGCTTCACGCTTTTGAGTTCCGCCAGAATGCGGCCCGCCACGGCGGTGCGCGCTGCGGGCAGATCGTCGGTCTTGAAGTGCCGCGTCACCGAAGTGATGGCGGTGTTGGCGCCTTCGATCTTCTCGCCCAGAAAGACATGGACGAGAATCCAGAGCGCCGCGCCCAAATTCTCCGTTTTCCCGATCAGCTCATGCAGCGCCGCGGAGCCCGCCAGAATCTCCGCGCCGATGGAATCGACGGTGGGCAGAAGAACCTCGGCGGCCTCGGCATCGCGTTCGGCCTCCTTCAGAATGGAGAGCAGCCGCGCCAGCTTTTCGTCCCATCCGCTGGCGTCGGCCAGGTAATGCGCGATCGCGCCGTTGAAGAGATAGGATTTGTCCGGTTCCTGCGCCAGCTTGCGCGCCAGGATCGCGAATTCGCCTTCGCGCGCCTTCGGGAAATAACCGTTCTTCTCGTCGTTATAGACGCGGTTCATCGCCTTGGTCGTGAGGTCCTGCAGCTTCTTCACGATCTGCTGCACGGGCAGATTGGTGTTCGCCGCCTGCGCGACGGCAACTTTCTGGATGGCGTGCTGATAGGTGGTGCCGGTCGCTTCAAGCTGCTCCAGCGCATCGCCGCGATGGATAAGTTCGGTGATGGTGATCCGCTGGCGCGCCAGATGTTCGGTGAGCAGCCGCCCCATCGTGGAGCGCGCGTGATAGGAGTAAAGATCGTCCGGCTTGAAGCAGGGAAGGGCGCTGGGGGCGTCTTCCTTCGCCACTTCTTCCTTCATCTTGTTGTGGCCGTCTTCGAAGATCTTCAGCGATTGATAGGCGCCGGTCTCGTCGTCATAGCTTTCCTTGACGACCTTCACGCCCGTGGCCTGGTTGTCGGCCATCAGCGCTTGCGCGATCGCGAGCGCCGCGTCGCGCTGGCCCGTGGCCTCGTGCATCACCCAGCCGCCCTTCGAACCCTGACGGCGGAAAACTTCGTAGTGAACTTCGCGTGACATCTGCCTGGCGCGCCCCTGTCGAACGGCCAGTATGTTGGCAAGGCCTTTAAGCGCCGGTTAAGGCTGATGCGCGTTCACCAAGCCCTTGATCGACGGGGTGTTTCCGCACAACCGGCACGCGGGATCGGGCTTCACGTTTACGGTTCGGAAACGGGTGGCGAGCGCCTCGTAGATCAGAAGCCGTCCGGCCATGCTCTCGCCAATGCCGGTGATCTCCTTGATGACTTCCAGCGCCTGCAATGTGCCCATCACCCCGGCGGCGGCTCCCAGCACGCCGGCCTCCGAGCAATTGGGCACCGTCCCTGCCGGTGGCGGCTCTGGAAAAATGCAGCGGTAACAAGGGCAACCTTTCTCATGCGCCTTGAAGGTGGCAAGTTGTCCGTCGAATTCGGTGACGGCGGCGGATACCAGCGTCTTCTTCGCGAAAAAGCAGGCGTCGTTGACCAGAAAGCGCGTTTCGAAATTGTCCGAGCCATCGGCCACCACGTCATAGGCGCCGATGATGGCCAGCGCATTTTCCGCCGTCAGCTTCGTGTCGTGCGGCACGATCCGCACATGGGGGTTGATCGCCTGCGCCGCATCGGCGGCGCTCTCCGTTTTGGGCCGCCCCACATCGGCGGTGCGGTGCGCGATCTGCCGTTGCAGGTTGGAGAGCGAAACGGTGTCGAAATCCACAATCCCGATGGTGCCGACCCCAGCGGCCGCCAGATAAAGAATCACCGGGCTGCCCAGTCCTCCGGCGCCGATCACCAGAACCTTCGCGGCGTTCAGCCGGGCCTGCCCGGGACCGCCCACCTCCCGCAGCACGATGTGGCGGGCGTAACGCTCCAGCTCTTCGTCCGACAGACTCATCCCGGGGCTATAACCCATTGGCTTTCCGCAAGAAAACGGGAATCGCGACGGATCGCCCCAGAGTCGAATTCTCCTATCCTTTTCAAGGGCTTGAGACTATAGAGGCGCGATGAAACCAATTTCCCGAGTTTCGTTGAAGCCGGGAAGGGCCAAGGCTATTTTGGCCGGTAATCGACACAGAGCGGCTCGCAAACGGGCTGCCGTTCCACGGGGTATATCATGGCTGACGGACAGGCTTTCGGCCTGGAGAAACAGGGCTTTCGCAATCTGAAGTCCGTGAACTGGAACCTCACCGTTCCCGATCTTTACGAGCATGCGATCCGCAAGGGCGAAGGCCATCTGTCCAAGGACGGTCCTTTCGTCGTGCTCACCGGCCAGCACACCGGCCGCTCCGCCACGGACAAGTTCGTGGTGCGCGATGCTGCGACAGAGAACACCGTGTGGTGGGACGAGAACCGCTCGATGACCCCGGCGCAGTTCGATGCGCTCTATGCCGACATGATGACATTCGCCGAAGGCATGGAGCTGTACGCGAAGGATCTCTTCGGCGGCGCCGATCTGGAGCATCGCCTGCCGGTGCGCATTGTCACCGAATATGCGTGGCACTCCCTCTTCGTCCACCAGCTTCTCATCCGCCCGACGGCGGAGCAGTTGAAGGGCTTCAATCCGGAATTCACGATCATCGATCTGCCGAGCTTCGAAGCCGATCCGGCCAGGCATGGCTGCAAGACCAAGACGGTCATCGGCGTGAACTTCGCCAAGAAGATGATCCTGATCGGCGGCACCTCCTATGCCGGCGAGATGAAGAAGTCCGTCTTCACGGTGATGAACTATCTGTTGCCGCCCAAGCGCGTGATGTCGATGCACTGCTCGGCCAATGTCGGCAAGGACGGCAAGGCTGCGATCTTCTTCGGCCTGTCGGGCACCGGCAAGACGACGCTGTCGGCGGATGCCTCGCGCACGCTGATCGGCGACGATGAGCATGGCTGGAGCGAAAACGGCGTCTTCAATATCGAAGGCGGCTGCTATGCGAAGGTGATCCGCCTCTCCCGCGAATCCGAGCCGGAGATTTACGCGACCACCGAGCGCTTCGGCACCGTGCTCGAAAATGTCGATATGGACGCGAAGACGCGCACGCTCGATCTGGACAGCGCCAAATATGCGGAGAACACCCGCGCCGCCTATCCCATCGACTTCATCCCGAACGCCAGCGAAACGGGCCGCGCCGGCCATCCCAAGAACGTCATCATGCTGACGGCCGATGCCTTCGGCGTGTTGCCGCCGATCGCGCGCCTGACGCCGAGCCAGGCGATGTATCACTTCCTCTCCGGCTTCACCGCGAAAGTGGCGGGCACGGAGAAGGGCCTCGGCAAGGAGCCGCAGCCGACATTCTCCACCTGCTTCGGCGCGCCCTTCATGCCGCGCCATCCGACTGAATACGGCAATCTGCTGCGCGATCTCATCGCGGAGCATGGCTCGGATTGCTGGCTGGTGAACACCGGCTGGACGGGCGGCGCCTTCGGCACCGGCTCGCGCATGCCGATCAAGGCGACGCGCGCGCTGCTCGCCGCGGCGCTGGACGGTTCGCTCGCGAATGTCGAAATGCGCATCGATCCGCATTTCAAATTCCGCGTGCCGGTTGCGGTGCCGGGCGTCGATTCCAAAATCCTGAATCCGCGCGACACCTGGGCCGACAAAGCCGCTTACGACGCGCAGGCGAAGAAGCTGGTCTCCATGTTCCGCGACAACTTCAAGAAGTTCGAAGCCCATGTCGGCAAGGACGTTCTCGAAGCCGCGCCCATCCTGGCCGAAGCGGCCGAGTAATTTCCGGCGATATCAAAACGAAAGGCCCGCGATCGCTCGCGGGCCTTTTTGTTTGCGTCGAAACGTTCAGGCGGTCTTGCGATACACCCACACGCGCGCAGGCGGCAGATTCATCAGGACCAGCGCCGCGCGCTTCACGCTTGCGCCCGCAGGGGCCGAAATCGGCGGCTCGAAGCCGTAGGAGAACTGCACATAGGGCGCGCCGGGCTTGAGCTTGGCGAGTGCGCCTTCGATCAGTGCGCGGCGGCGCTCCACCGGATGATTGAGCAGCGGCAGGCCGGAGACAATGGCCGCGAATGTTTTGCCATTTCCGTTGCCCAGTGTCGTCTTCAGATCGAACGCATCGCCCTGAACCACGTTCACGCGCGGAAAGCGCGCGCGCACCATCTTGGCGAAGTCAGGATCGTATTCGATAGCCGTGATGCGTTCCGGGGCGATGCCGCGGTCGATGAGCGCTTCGGTGACGACGCCGGTTCCCGGTCCCAGTTCCAGCACCGGCCCTTCGACAGTGGGATCGACCTGCCGCGCAATCGCCTGGCTCAGGGCAGGCGACGAGGGCGCGATGGCGCCGACATTCTTGGGACGGGCAATAAGCCCCTTCAGGAAATGAAAATGTTCGGCGGCGCTGTTCGAGGGCATATGTCTTCCTATCAAAATCACCGTTGCATTTCAGCTATTCGATTCGGGCAATTGACCGCGTGCCGGGCCGCGCGGGAACCTCCCCTGCATAATGGACGAAACACGCCGGAGTTCGCAAAAATGACCACCCAGACCGACCGGGTTGCACAATTCCGCGATCTTCACGCGCGGGGCAAGATTCTTGTTCTTCCCAATGCCTGGGACGCGGCCAGCGCCCGTCTGGTGCAGGACGCGGGCGCCCGCGCGGTGGCCACCTCCAGCGCCGCCGTCGCCTGGTCGAATGGCTATGCCGACGGTGAGGGTATGTCGCGCGCGGTGGCCATCGCCGCCACGCAGGAGGTGCTGCGGGTGGTGGATGTGCCGGTCACGGTGGATAGCGAGGCGGGCTATTCGTCCGATCCGTCCAAAGTCGCGGAGCATATCCTGCGGTTGGTCGAAATCGGCGTCGCGGGCGTCAACATCGAGGATGGCACGGAACCGCCCGATCTGCTCGCTGCCAAGATCAAGGCGATCAAATCGGCGCTGAAGGCCAAGGGCGCGGACATCTTCGTCAACGCCCGCTCCGATGTGTATCTGCACAATCTGGTGCCCGACGCGCGGAAGCTGGACGAGATCACCCGCCGCGCGAAGCTCTATGCGGAGGCCGGTGCGGACGGGATCTTCGCCGCCTTCATGACCGATCCGGCGCACATCCGCGACGTGGTGGCCGCGACGGATTTGCCGGTGAACATTCTGGCGACGAAGGCCACGCCCGATGTCGCCGCCCTGAAAGCGGCGGGTGTGCGCCGCCTCAGCATTGGCGCGCTGACAGCGCGCTCCGCTTACGGACAGGCCGCGCACGCCGTGAAGATGCTGCTAAATGAAGGCAAATACGACGCGATCTTCGCCACCGCCGCCGATTGCCCGGATTTCAACAAGGCGTTCTCCTGAAAGCGTTAACCGCCGCTTGATGGTCTCTTCCCGATAATGGCGCCGGATTTCGCGGCGCTTCAGGAATGAGACCGGCAGCAGAGACGGAACGGTTCGAATTGGCCGGTGGCGTTATCGCGTTCGCCCTCACTTGCACGTTCGCCATCGTTCTTTGCCTGCGCCACATGTCTTTCGCCTGGCGCGATTCGCTTTTTATATGCGCGCTCATCGCGCTCGTGATGGCGGTCTCGGTTCTCTATCGTACGCTGCGGCGGGACCGGCGCATCGCGCATTTGACCTTCTCGCTCGCCCTGCTTCTGTGGAGCGCCTGCGTCGTCGGCGGCGTCACCTTGGCCGCGCTCGGCTGGCGCGTGCCGCTCGCCGATGCCACGCTGGCGCATGTGGACCACGCTATCGGCTTTCCCACGACGGCGTTCATCGCTGCGGTGTCGCACCATCCGGCGTTCGCGACGCTGTGCGGCAAGCTCTACCAGATATCGGATGCCGCCGTGATCGCGGCACTGATCGCGTTGACGCTTCTTGGCCGCATTGATCGCGTTGCCGAGCTTGGCTTTCTCTTTGTCGCCACCATCGCGCTGTGCGCCGTGGTCGGCGTGGTCGCGCCGGCCTATGGGACCTTTACCTATCTTCACGTCCCGCCGGATGTCCGCGAACACCTGCCCGCGGGCGCCGGCGTCTATTACATGCGGGAGATGATGGCGTACCGGTCCGGGCTGATCGACAAGGTGAGTTTCCGGCACCTAATGGGCGTCATTACTTTTCCGTCGTTCCACACCTGCATGGTGCTGATCACATGCTATGCGTTCCGCCGCATGGGCTGGATATTCTGGGGCGTGATCGCCTTCAACGTGCTGGTGAGCCTTTCGATCATGCCGATCGGCGGCCACTACATGACGGATGTGCTCGGCGGCATTGTCGTCACCGCTATCGCCATCGCCGCGGCGGGGGCGTTGCGGCGAGTGCAAGAGGCGCTCGCGATCGCGCCATCGGCGCTCTACCCGAACGCCGCCGGACAAGGCGGGCGATGACGGTTTGAAAAGCGGGGTGCCAGGCGGAAGACGCGCTTACGCTTCGCCCTTCCAGAACTCTTTGACCTTCGCGAAGAAGCCTTCCGACTCCGGTTGCGATCCGGGCGCGGCTTCCGCTTCGAACTGCTTGAGCAGCTCTTTCTGCTTCTTGGTCAGCTTGACCGGCGTTTCCACCAGCAGCTCGACATAGAGATCGCCGCTCATGCCGCCGCCGCGCAAGACCGGCATGCCTTTGCCGCGCAGGCGGAACTGGCGGCCCGATTGTGTGCCTTCGGGGATCGCGACTTTGGCGCGTCCGCCGTCCAGCGTCGGCACTTCGATATTTCCGCCCAGCGATGCGGTGACGAAACTCACCGGCGCGCGGCAATAAAGATCGTGCCCGTCGCGCTGGAAAATCTCATGCGGCGCGACCGAGATGAAGATGTAGAGATCGCCCGGCGGCCCGCCGTTCAATCCCGCCTGGCCTTCGCCCGCCAGACGGATGCGCGTGCCTTCCTCGACACCGGCCGGAATATCCACCGCCAGCGTACGTTCCTTCTGCACAAGCCCGGCGCCCTCGCAGGCCTTGCACGGATGCTTGATGAACCGCCCGCTGCCCCGGCATTTGGGGCAGGTGCGCTCGATGGTGAAGAAGCCCTGCTGCGCGCGCACCTTGCCGATGCCCGAACAGGTCGGGCATTGCTCGGCCTTGTGTCCGGCTTCCGCGCCCGTGCCGCCGCAGCTTTCGCACGCCACCGCTGTCGGCACCTTGATCTGCGCGGCGCGGCCCTTGAAGGATTCTTCCAGAGAGATTTCCAGATTGAAGCGCAGATCTTGTCCGCGATTCTGGCGGCGCGCCTTGCGGCCGCCCGTGAACTCGCCGAACAGATCGTCGAAGATGTCGGTGAAGGAGGATGCAAAGTCGAACGGATTGCCGCGTCCACCGCCGCCACCCATGCCGTGCTCGAAGGCGGCATGGCCGAAGCGGTCGTAAGCGGCGCGCTTCTGATCATCCTTCAGGACTTCATAGGCTTCGCTGACTTCCTTGAAGCGGATTTCGGCGGTGGTGTCGCCGTGATTGCGGTCGGGATGATGTTCCTTGGCGGCCTTGCGATAGGCGCTTTTGATGACGTCGATGGAGGCCGTGCGCTCCACGCCCAGAACTTCGTAATAGCACCGCTTTTCCATCGAATACGCCAACCACCTTAAAACGGCAGGCCCGCATCCCCTTCAAAGGAGATGCGGGCCTTCCATCATGACTTCAAGTCCTTGATCATCGGTTTCGCCCCCCGGCCGACCGGACGCTGCTTACGCTGCGCCCTTCTTGTCGTCGTCGACCTCGGAGAATTCCGCGTCCACGACATTGTCGTCCTTCGGCTGTTCACCGCCTTCGGCACCCGGGGCTGCGCCTTCGCCGCCACCCTGCGCCTGCTGGGCCTTGTACATGGCCTCGCCGAGCTTCATCGACGCCTGCGCCAGGGCTTCGGTCTTCGCCTTGATGTCGTCGCCGTCGTCGCTCTTCAGCGATTCCTTCAGCGCGGCGATGGCGTTCTCGATGTTCGTGCGTTCGCCCGCATCGATCTTGTCGCCATGCTCGGAAAGCGCCTTCTCGGTCGAATGCACCAGCGCGTCGCCATGGTTCTTGGCTTCGGCGCTTTCCTTGCGCTTCTTGTCGTCGGCCGCGTGCTGCTCGGCTTCCTTCACCATCTTGTTGATGTCGGCTTCCGACAGACCGCCCGAGGCCTGGATGCGGATCTGCTGCTCCTTGCCGGTGGCCTTGTCCTTCGCGGTGACGCTCACGATACCGTTGGCGTCGATGTCGAAGGTCACTTCCACCTGCGGAACGCCGCGCGGCGCGGGCGGCAGGCCCACGAGGTCGAACTGGCCGAGCAGCTTGTTGTCCGCCGCCATTTCGCGCTCGCCCTGGAACACGCGAATGGTGACAGCCGTCTGATTGTCTTCGGCGGTCGAGAACACCTGGCTCTTCTTCGTCGGGATCGTGGTGTTGCGCTCGATGAGGCGCGTGAACACGCCGCCCAGCGTCTCGATGCCCAGCGACAGCGGGGTCACGTCGAGAAGCAGAACGTCCTTCACTTCGCCCTTGAGCACGCCGCCCTGAATGGCCGCGCCGATGGCGACGACTTCATCCGGGTTCACGCCCTTGTGCGGCTCCTTGCCGAAGAGCTGCTTCACCGCTTCCTGAACCTTGGGCATGCGCGTCATGCCGCCGACGAGAATGACCTCGTCGATCTGGTTCGCCGAAACGCCCGCGTCCTTCAGCGCCTGCTTCACCGGCGCGATGGTCTTCTGGATGAGGTCATCCACCAAGGCTTCCAGTTTCGCGCGCGTGATCTTCATCGTCAGATGCTTGGGACCGGAGGCGTCCGCCGTGATGAACGGCAGGTTCACTTCGGTCTGCATCGCGCTCGACAATTCGATCTTCGCTTTCTCCGCCGCTTCCTTCAGGCGCTGAAGCGCCAGGCGGTCGTTGCGCAGATCGATGCCCGATTCTTTCTTGAACTCGTCCGCGAGATAACCGACGAGACGCTGGTCGAAGTCTTCACCGCCGAGGAAGGTATCGCCGTTGGTGGACTTCACCTCGAACACGCCGTCGCCGATCTCCAGCACCGACACGTCGAACGTGCCGCCGCCAAGGTCGTACACCGCGATCGTGCCGGAACCTTTCTTGTCCATGCCATAGGCAAGGGCCGCCGCCGTCGGCTCGTTGATGATGCGCAGCACTTCAAGGCCCGCGATCTTGCCGGCGTCTTTCGTCGCCTGGCGCTGCGCGTCGTTGAAGTAAGCCGGCACGGTGATGACCGCCTGCGTGACCTTTTCGCCGAGATGGGCCTCGGCGGTTTCCTTCATCTTCTGCAGGATGAATCCGCTGATCTCGCTCGGCGCGAATTTCTTGTTGTCGCGGCCCTGCACCCAGGCATCGCCATTGTCGGCTTTGACGATCTTGTAGGGCACCATGCCGATGTCCTTCTTCGTCATCGGATCGTCGAAACGGCGGCCGATGAGGCGTTTGATCGCGAAGAAGGTGAATTCGGGGTTGGTGACGGCCTGCCGCTTGGCGGGCTGGCCGACGAGACGCTCGCCGTCATTGGTGAAGGCGACAATGGAGGGCGTGGTGCGCGCGCCTTCCGCATTTTCGATGACCTTGGGGGCGCTGCCCTCCATGACGGCCACGCACGAATTGGTCGTGCCGAGGTCGATGCCGATCACTTTTGCCATGTTTTAATCCTCTCTCTGGCGGACGGCGTCCTGGCCTCTAACGTGAGCACCCTCCGGGCCGTTCCCATTGATATCATTGACAAATCCGGCTTCTGGCCAATGCCCGGCCGGACCTGAGGGGTATATAGGAAGAGAGGTACGCCCACGCAAGGTTCGCATGGCTTCCAAACGTCGCGGGAGACCATTGCGTTGAATGGGTTATAGGCCTTCCCCCATGTGGCTCAACCCCCGACATCGTCACCTCCGTCTTCTGCGCGCCTTGTCGCGGCGCTGGCAGCGGCGTCTCATCTTCACCGGCGGCGCCCTGATCGTCGGCCTTGCCGCCGTCGGGCTGGCGCGCGCCGCCGATATGGCGATGCACGACTTCCGGCAGATCCTGAAGCACGCGCCCTATATCGCGGTTGTGCTGACGCCGTTCGGCTTCGGGCTGATCGCCTGGCTCACCGACCGCTACTTCCCGAACACCGGCGGCTCCGGCATTCCCCAAGCCATCGCCGCGCGCGCCCTGAAGACGTCGGAGGAGCGCACGCTTCTCGTCAGCCTGCGCGCCGCCATCGGCAAGATCCTGATGACCCTTCTGGGCCTGCTCGTCGGCGGCTCCATCGGCCGCGAAGGTCCCACCGTGCAGGTGGGCGCCTCGCTGATGTTCGAGATCGGGCGCCTCACACCCCGGCGCCAGCCCGGCCTCATTCTCGCCGGCGCGGCCGCAGGTGTCGCCGCCGCGTTCAACACGCCGCTGGCCGGTATCGTCTTCGCCATCGAGGAGATCAGCCGCAGCTTCGAAGCGCGCACCTCCGGCCTTATCATCGGCGCGGTGATCATCGGCGGCATGACCTCGCTCGCGCTTCTGGGCGACTACACCTATTTCGGATCGACGGCGGCAATGCTGGGCTCCTACAGCGACTGGCTCTGCGTGCCGGTGTGCGGTGTGGTGGGTGGAATCTTCGGCGGCTGTTTCTCGCGCCTGCTGATCGAGGTGCCGCGCTATGTCCCCGGCCGCATCGGCGGATGGATAAAGAACAATCCGATCCTGTTCGCGGCGGCTTGCGGATTGGGAGTGGCCATTTGCGGCATTCTTTCCGGCGATACGATCTGGGGCACCGGCTACGCGCAGGCGCGCGGCCTCGTGCATGGCGTCAACCATCTGGGCTGGCAGTTCACGCCGCTGAAATTCCTTGCCACGGTTCTGTCGTCGGTCAGCGGCATTCCGGGCGGCATCTTCTCGCCGTCATTGGCGGTGGGCGCGGGCTTCGGCGCGGATGTCGCGCGTCTCTTTCCGTCCGCGCCGCTGGGCGCCATCGTCCTGATCGGCATGGTGAGCTATTTCGCCGGCGTCGTGCAGGCGCCGATCACCAGCTTCGTCATCGTGTCGGAGATGGTGGACAATCACCAGATGCTGGTGCCGCTGATGGCGGCGGCGCTTATCGCCAATGCCTGCTCGAAACTGGTCTGCCGCGAAGGCGTCTATCACGCGCTGTCCCACCGCTATCTGGAGGTGGCGCGCCGTCAGCCTTCATAACCGAGCTGCGACGCTTTCGCGCCGCAGATCGCGCCGATGCGTTCGTAATTCTCGCCGAAGAATGCCTTGGGATCGGTGCCGCGCCCGCGCGGCTGAAAGGCATGATCCAGCTTCGCCGAAATATCGGCGGCGACGGGAAGATCGAGAGCCTTCGCCAGCGTCTCGATGGATATCCGTTTTTCGCGCGCGAAATCCTCGTAGCGGATGACGATATTGCGCGCGTCCAGCCGCTCGGGAATCTGCGCCGCGCGCAACCAGCGCGCCGCGAGGATGTCGATATAATCCCCCGGCGGCAGGCCAAGATCGGTTCCGGCAAGGATGCTCTGCCAGGTGCGATTGATGCGGCGCGCTCCGGGGATCGCGTGATCGGCATCGCCGCGCAGATCGAGCCGTTCGAGCAGGCTGCGGATATTGTGCCAGGGATTGCGCACCACCGTCACCGCGCGGCTTCGTGGGAAATGCGCCAGCAGGGCGGGCGCCACGAAGGTCAGTCCGGGCTCCTTCACGATGTCCGCCGAAAACGCCCAGGCGTTGCGCTTTACATAAGCCGCGATGGGCGTCTCGCCGCGAATAAGCTCTCCGATATAGGGCTCCTGCGCCCCGGCGAAGTCGGCGGTGAGGCGCAAATTCGCCGCCAGGGCCAGCAGCCCCGCGATGGCGGAGGTCCCCGATTTCTGATTGCCGAAAATAAGCAACGGCGCGGACGCCGGCGTGCTCATCAGAGCCAGCAGCCTTTCGCGAAGCACGCGCTTGTTCAGGGTAAGGTGCATCACCGGCGAAAATGGAAATGGCGCCGCAAGGTGGCAGCTTTTTCCCGCAGCCGAAACCGTTAATTGCCGGGATTGAGGGAATAGATCGCGAAGTTCAGCGCGCTCGCGAAGGATACCCAGAGCAGATAGGGCACGAACAGCCAGCCCGCGATCCGGTCGATGCGAAAGAAGGCCACGGTCGTTATCAGCACGGCGATCCACAGCATCGCGATCTCGATCAGCGCGGCGAGAAGCTGGTGCGCGCCGAAGAAGATGAGCGGCCATGCGAAATTCAGCGCGAGCTGCATCAGCCAATAGAGCATCGGCAGCGCATTGAAATCGGTCACGCGCCACACCCGCCATCCGACGATGGCCATGAGGATGTAGAGTGTCGTCCACACCGGCGCGAACACCCCATTGGGGGGACTGAACCACGGCTTTGCGAGCGACGAATACCAGGACGGGATGTTCGGTTCGGTCACCAGCCCCGCGAGAATCCCGACGCCGAGGCTCAGCGCCAGGAATCCGATCAGGACGGCGATGTTTTGAAAGCCGCCGCGCGCGCGTCCCGTCGCTGGAAATTCCCGAACCATGCAGGGAATACGTTCGGGAACCGGGATTGGTTCACAGCGCCGCGATCACGGCCGCGTTGTAGATTTCGCTCATTTTGGCGCCTAGGGGGGCGATCTGCACCGGTTTTTCCAGCCCGATCAGCAGCGGCCCCAGAACGCTCACGCTGCCCACCGCCGACAGAAGCTTGGTGGAGATGGACGCCGAATGGATCGCCGGCATGATCAGCACGTTTGCCGTGTCCGTCAGGCGCGCGAACGGATAGAGCGCCAGCTTGTCGCGATCCAGCGCCACGTCCACGGCGACTTCGCCGTCATATTCGAAATCCACCTCGCGGCGCGCCAGAATGTTCACCGCTCCGACGATGCGCTCGCTGCGTTCGCTGCGCGGGAAACCGAAGGTGGACGATGCGAGCATCGCCACGCGCGGGGTGAATCCGAAATTCCGCGCCGTGCGCGCCGCCTGGATCGCGATGTCCGCCAGTTCCTCGCTGGTCGGCATTTCATGCACCGAGGTATCGGCCACGAACAGCACCCGCCCCTTTGCGAACACGACATTCACGCCGATGGGCCGCTCGCCGCGCGGCGGATCGAGCACCGTGCGCACATCGTCGAGCGCGGCCTGATAGGCGCGGGTGACGCCCGTCACCATCGCGTCGGCGTCGCCCGCCGCCAGCATGGATGCGCCATAGACATTGCGGTCGTTCGTCACCATGCGCACGCAATCGCGATAAAGGCGGCCCCGGCGCTGCATGCGCTTGTAGAGCGCCTCGATATAAGGCTGGGCATCCTGCGCGGAGTGCGGCGTGCGGATCGTGAAAAGCTCCGGATCGAAGCCCGCGCGCCGCATGCCTTCCTTGATGATCTCTTCGCGTCCGACAAGAATCGCCTTGCCGAGGCCCGAGTTCTGGAACAGCGCGGCAGCTCGGATCACCGAATCCTCCTCGCCTTCCGCGAACACCACGCGCTTGGGATGGGCGCGCACCGAAGCGGTGATGGTCTGGAACAGAACGGCGGAAGGGTCCAGCCGCGCGGTGAGCTGGTCGTGATAGGCGCCGATGTTTGTCACCGCGCGCCGCGCCACCCCGGTCTGGATGGCGGCTTCCGCCACGGCGGCGGAGACCCGGGAGATCAGGCGCGGATCGAACGGTACGGGAATGATGTAATCGGGCCCATAAGTCGGCCGCTTGCCGCGATAGGCCATCGCCACTTCGTCCGGCACGTCCTCGCGCGCCAGCGCCGCCAGCGCTTCGGCGGCGGCGATCTTCATCGCTTCGTTGATCGTCGTCGCGCGCACGTCCAGCGCGCCGCGGAAGATGTAAGGGAAACCCAACACATTGTTCACCTGGTTGGGATAATCGCTGCGGCCCGTGGCGACGATGGCATCGGGCCGTACCGCCTTTACCTCTTCCGGCGTGATCTCGGGATCGGGGTTG